>CAZLTO010000111.1:0-5078 GCA_964562475.1 uncultured Sphingobium sp.
CAGGCTGGAGAGCATCAACTTGCGGGGTGTGTTTCGCTTCCCGGTTGACCGCTATCCGCGCGGTCCGGGCGGCAGCAGCCGACCGCATGCCCGCAATCGACGGGCTCACCGACGTCACCGTTCACACCGACTCCGCCGGACCAGACTTCCTCGACGAGGAGACCGGCATCCACATGCAGACGCAGGATTTCCGCGTCTCATTCAACGAGGCGCGCTGAGGCCTCACCTTCAATAAGGAACCACTGCCATGACCGTTCGGACTTCCGCCGGCACCACGTTGAAGGTGTCGGCTTCCACCCCTGCGACCTTCGATCCCACCGGCTACAATGCGCTGACCATGACGCTGGTCGGCGAGGTATCGGACCTCGGCGAGTTCGGCCGGGAGTACAACCTCGTCACCTTCAACCCCGTCGGCAGCCGCGGCGTCGTCAAGAAGAAGGGCAGCTTCAACCAGGGCACGATGACTATCCAGCTCGGTCTCGACACCGACGATGCTGGCCAGATCCTGCTGAAATCCGCTTCCACCTCGGACAGCGATCACAGCTTCCTCGTGACCACCCAGAACGGCGACAAGTACTATTTCCAGGCGCAGGTCATGAGCTTCAAGGTCAACGTCGGCTCGGTCGACCAAATCACCACCGCCACCGTGACGCTGGAACTGACGACCAATTCCGCCGGTGTCGGCGTGGTTGAAGTTCTGGCTCCCTGATCCCTGCCACGCACCTGACGGAGACCATTCATGTTTGACATTACCAAGCTTGCCGCGACCGAAACCTCGATCGTCGAACTGGTCGGCGGCGATGACGCCCCGCTGTACGACGACAAGGGCCAGCGCCTCTCGATCACCGTCTATGGCCCGGGCACCAAGGTCTATCAGCGCGCCCAGTCGCGCCAGCAGAACCTGCTGGTCGACAAGATCAAGAAGCGCGGGAAGATGGACCAGAGCGCCGAGGAAAAGCTCGCCGAACAGGCCGAGTTCCTTGCTGCCTGCACGGTCAGTTTCAACCATTTCACCTATCCGCCGGCCGAAGGGCTGGAAGGCGCTGCCCTGTTCCGCAGGGCCTACGAGGACCCCTCGATCGGCTTCATCGCGGCCCAGGTTGCAGCGCACATCAATGACTGGGCAAATTTTACGACGAGCTCGGCCGCGAGCTGAGCCTCTACGTCCGGCAGCTGGCCTGGCTCGGCACCGCGCCGAAGCCGCGCCAGTCCGGCAGCAAGACAACTGACGAACCTGACCCGCAGACCCGCCTGCAGCGCATGACGGCGGACGGCATCGTCCCCGACATGCCGCCGATCCGGGCTCCCTGGATCATCGACACCCTGATGGACATCGGTGCATCCGAAGCAGGCGCCATGGGACCGGTGCCGTTGTCATGGGGCACCATCGCCCAATGGCAAGCGTGCATGGGCGTTGACCTTGCGCCCTGGCTCTGCAGGCTGCTCCGCCGCCTCTCGGTCGAGTTCGTCGCCGAAAGCCAGAATGCCAGGGAACCCGATTGTCCGGCGCCCTGGACCGACATCACCGACGGCACCAATCGCCCCACTGTATCCCGCAAAGTCTCCCAAGCCTTCCGGGCGCTGATCAACTCGAAGGAGTGAACCGATGAAAGCCGGCACGCTCGAAATCGAGATGATCACCAATGTCGCCCGTCTCCAGAAGGAGATGGCCGACATGAAGCGCGCCGTGGGCGGCACGATGAATGATATTGCCGCGACTGCCGGGCGTGCCGACCGCGCCATCGAGGCAGTCGGTACGCGCGGCATGACCCGGATGGGCGGTTCTGCAAAGCTAGCCGGTCACCAGATGCAGAACCTCGTCTACCAGCTGAATGACGTGGTGGTGAGCCTGGCCTCAGGCCAGAAGCCGATGACCGTGTTCATGCAGCAGGGCTCGCAGATCGGGCAGATCGCCACGCAGGCAGGCGTGGGCATCGGCGGCATGGCCCGGGCCGTGCTGGGGCTTGCTGCCAGTGCAGCGGCGGCCGCGCTCACCAATCCGTATCTGCTGGCAGCAGCGGCTGCGGCCGGGATTGCGTTCGGCGCATTCAAGATGTTCCAGTCGAGCGTCAAGCAGTCAGGCGAACTCGACCGCTATGCCCAGAGCCTTGGCCTCACCGCCAAGGAGATGGAGAAGTTGGGCCCGGTCGGGATCACGGCCAGCGACGTCATGCGCGGGCTATGGCGCACGATCAGTGATGGGCTCAATCTCGGCCCGGTCTTTTCCAGCCTCAAGGACTGGGCCGTCTGGGCGTTCCAGAAGGTGCTCGAGGTCGGCAAGATCAGCATCGCAGTGATCTATGCCGGTTGGGTCGGCGGGTTCAGCGCGATCCGCACCGTCTGGCAGGCGCTCCCCGGGGTGATCGGCGAGGCCGCCGTTGGTGCCGCCAATGTTGCCATCAGCGGGATCGAGTATCTCGCCAACAAGGCCATTGCCGCGCTCAACTGGCTGGCCAGCTGGGTCAACCCGGTGCTCGATCGGGTGGGTCTTGCGACCATCAGCCAGATCGAGACCGTCGCCCTGCCGCGCATGGAAAACAGCTTTGCCGGCTCGACCGCCCGCATGGGGGCAACGGTGCGCGATGAGTTCACCTCGGCATTTGGTGATGCCATGGGCATGATGGATGCCTTCTCCGCCCAGTGGCGCGAGAACACCCTGCAGGCTGCCCGTGATCGCCTGGCCGCCGACGCTGCCGGGATCCGCGCTGATCGTTCGGACAGGGCGGGCCGTGCTGGGGCTGGCCGCAACAGCCGCGAGGAAAGCGAAGCCGAGCGCGCCCTGCAGGCTGCGCAGGAATTCGCCGCTGCTCTCGCCATGGAAACCGCGAAGATCGGCAAGACCCCGATCGAGATCAAGCGGATGGAAGTCGCCATGGCGGCGCTGAAAGCCCCGACCGACGCCGCGCGCATCGCCATTCTCGAAGCCGGCGAAGCCTGGGAGCAGGCCACCCGCGCGTTCGCGAGTTCAGAATTTCTGCGCCAGACCGTCGCTCCGCTCGAACTGCAGGTCTCGCTGCTGGGCCAGTCGGCCCGGGCACAGGCGCTCGCCAATCTCGAGGCCGAGCGCGAGCAGATCGTGCTCGAACGCGGGGTTGAAGCCTGGGAACGCTATCGCGCCGCGCGCAGCCAGCTGATCGAGCATGATTTTGGCCTGAAAGAACAGGAGCAGTATCTCGATACGCTGCAGGAAATGGCCGACCAGACGCAGACTGCCGCGCAAGGGATGGCCGAAGCCTTCGGGAGTGTCGGCGGCGCCATCGGGGCGGTTGCGGCCGAGTTTGCCCGCTATGCTGCCGGCCAGGAGGCCGCCACCCGGCGCATCGCCGAGGCCGAGCGCGAATATGGCCGGGCCTCGTTCCAGTATGCTGCTGCGCGCACTGCGCAGGCGGCGGCCGAGCTCAACCACTACGGCAATCTCGCCAGCGCCGCGAAGGGCTTCTTCAAGGCGGGCTCCAAGGGATTCCAGGCGCTGGAAGCAGCCGAAAAGGCCTTCCGCGCCTATGAGCTGGCGGTCGCGATCAAGAACGCCGCGGTGAAGATCGGGCTGATCGGGGCGCAAACGACCGCTAAGGTTGCCTCGGACACCGCCATGGCTGCGTCCGATACGGCGCGGGCCGGTGTCGAACAGGGCAACTCGATCATCACCACGGGCATCAAGGCGGTCGAGGCGGTCGTGAACGCGATCCGCTCGCTGCCGTTCCCGCTCAACATTGCGGCCGGCGCGGTCACGGCCGGGGTAATCGCCTCGCTCGGTGTTGCGGTCGGCGGAGCATTTGGCGGCGGTGGCCCCCAGCTTGAGGCGGCCAATGAAGGCACCGGCACGGTGTTCGGCGATGCGGAGGCCAAGTCCGAGAGCATCGCCAAAGCCATCGATCACCTGCGCGAGGTCGATACGCTGACCATGCGTTATTCGGCGGCCATGCTGGCGTCACTGCGCAGCATCGAGGCCAATATTGGCGGGCTCACCAATCTCATCATCCGCACCAATGGCGCCGAGGATCTCGCTGCCGGCGTGCAGACCGGGTTCAAGCCAACCGGCGTCACCGCCATTCTGGGAGGCGCCATGCAGAGAGTAGGCTCGGTCCTCGACAAGATCCCGGTGATCGGCGGCATCCTGGGCGGTGTCGTGGGCGCGATCGGCAAGCTGATCGGATCGCTGTTCGGCACCAAGACCAGCGTCGTCGGCCAGGGCATTTATGGCGGCGCCCAGTCGCTGGGCGGCATCATGGCCGGTGGGTTCGAGGGCCAGTATTACACCGACATCCAGAAAAAGAAGAAGTTCCTCGGGATCACCACCAGCACCCGCTACAGCACGCAGTATTCCGAGGCGAGCGCAGAGCTCGAACGTCAGTTCAGCCTGATCTTCACCGGCTTCTACGATGCGATCTCGGCGGCTGCCGGCCCGCTGGGTCTGTCGCTGGACGAGGTGCAGGCCCGGCTCGACAGCTTTGTCATCAATATCGGCAAGATCGACCTCAAGGGCCTGACCGGCGCGCAGATCCAGGAGAAGCTGGCGGCCGTGTTCGGCGCCGCGGCCGACAATCTGGCCCGCTACGCGATTGCCGGGCTCGACCAGTTCCAGAAGGTTGGTGAAGGCTATTTCGAGACCCTGATCCGGGTCGCTTCGAGTGTCGAGGCGGTCTCCAGCGCCATGACCATGCTCGGCCGGTCCACCAACCTGACGATCGCAGCGTCCATGAACCTGGTCGAGCTGTTCGGCACGGTCAGCGACATGACCGCAGCTACGGCTGAGTATTTTGCGCTCTATTACACCGGCACCGAACAGGCCGCCGCGCGCATGGCGCAGATGACTTCTGTGCTGGCCAGCATGGGTCTCGCCATGCCCGACAGCATCGCGGGCTTCCGGGCGCTGGTCGAAGCCCAGGACCTCATCACCGAGGCCGGGCGGGCGGCCTATGTAGCGCTGATCCCGCTGGCCCCGGCGTTCGCGGACTTCGTGGGCGCAGCCCAGGCCGCAGCCAGTGCAGCCGCCAGTGCCGACGAACGCCTGTCCCTCCAGCGGCGCCTGCTTGACTTGCCGGGTGATACGGCAGCGCGTCGGGCGCCGGCCCTTGCCC
>CAZLTO010000112.1:0-1279 GCA_964562475.1 uncultured Sphingobium sp.
GCTGCGGAGACTACTGGACGGCGTAACTCTGGCCCAGGCGCTGGAGGCGCAAGATTCCGCGAACGCGCTGGACTTTGGCCAGTGGCTGCCGATGGCCGTGCAAACAGGACTTGTGCTGGCGGTGCAGGCGGCAGACACTTGAGCATGGACACACAACACACTCGCTCGCAGGCAACTGCCCGCCCCCGGTTGGGGTGGCCGCGGCGCATTGGCTGGCGGCTGGCATTGGGCTTTGGCGTGCTCGTGGTGCTGATGCTGGTGGCCCTGGCGCAGGCGATTTTTCAGATCCACCACATCACCGGCGTGACCCAGCGCTTTGCCACCGGCGACATGCAGCGCCTGTTGCGGGTGCAGCCCTGTTTTTAACCGAAGAAAGACGATCCTATGGCCGATGACGCCACCTCCACAGAGCCCCTCGCCAACGGCGCCGACACCTCCCCCACGATCGGCATGCTCACGCAATATGTCAAAGACCTCTCGTTCGAGAACCCGAACGCCCCCGCCGTCTATCAGTGGCAGGAGCAGCCCGAGCTCGACGTGCAATTCAACATTGCCTCCGACAAGCCCGCCGAGGATGTTTTCGAGGTTGCGCTGAAAATCGAAGTGAAGGCGAAGTCGGCGCAGGGCGCGGCGTTCGCAGTCGATCTCACTTATGCTGGCCTGTTCGGCATCCGCAACGTGCCTGATGACCAGATCCACCCGTTTCTATTCGCCGAGGCGCCGCGCCTGCTGTTTCCGTTCGCGCGCCGCATTGTGGCGGACGCGATCCGCGATGGCGGGTTCCAGCCGCTGATGCTCGATCCGATTGACTTCAACGGCCTCTACATCCAGCAGTTGCAGGCGCAGCAGGCCGCGCAGGACGGCGAGCCGGTCACCGGAAACGCCTGAACGGCATTCATGGAGGCGCGCTGATCCGATGGGGCTGATCCGCGCTTCCGGCACAATAGGCGCGCTCACGCTGGTGAGCCGCGTGCTGGGCATGGTGCGGGATATGCTGGTCGCGCGCTATCTCGGTGCGGGGCTGGCGTCGGACGCATTTCTGATCGCGTGGCGGTTGCCCAATCTCTTCCGCGCGCTGTTCGCGGAAGGGGCGTTTTCGGCCGTCTTCGTGCCGATGTTCAACCGCACAATGGCGGAGGCGGATAGGGACGATCCCGGCTCCGGCAAGGCTGCGGCGGTGCTGTTCGCGGGGCAGGTGCTCTCCGTCCTGTTCCCGTTCCTCGTCCTCTTCACGATCATCATGATGTAGATCAGAACCTCTATATCGCAGAAATGAAAA
>CAZLTO010000112.1:1289-5067 GCA_964562475.1 uncultured Sphingobium sp.
GTCTGGGCGATGACCGGCGGCTTCCCCGATGGCGGGCCTGAGAAATTCGCCCTCGCGGTGGACCTGACGCGGATCACCTTCCCCTATCTCGCGCTCATCTCGATCGTCTCGCTGCTGGGCGGGATACTGAACTCATTGGACCGTTTCTGGGTCAACGCCGCCGCGCCGATCCTGCTCAACATCTGCATGATCGTCGCAATAGTGTTCTTTCGCGGCGCGACCCCTGTGGAGACGAGCTATACGCAGGCGATCGCCGTCACCGTCTCGGGCGTGATGCAGCTATTGTGGCTGATGTGGGCCTGCGCGCGCGCGGGCGTGGTGCTGTGGCCGCGCATGCCGCGCCTGACGCCGCGCGTCAAACAGATGCTGATCCTCATCCTGCCCGCCGCATTGGGTCAGGGCGCGATCCAGTTCAACCTGCTGATCTCCACCTCGCTCGCCGCGCGCTTCCTCAAGGAAGGCGCGGTCAGCTATCTCTATTATGCCGACCGCCTGAACCAGTTGCCCCTGGGCCTCATCGGCATCGGCGTCGGCACCGCGATCCTTCCCGCGCTCTCGCGTCAGATCGGCTCCGGCAACGAGAAGGCGGCGAAGGAGACTCAGAACCGCGCGATCGAGCTGGCGCTGTTCCTGTCGCTCCCCGCCGCCGTCGCGCTGTGCGTCGCCGCGACGCCGCTGATCCGGGGATTGTTGCAGCATGGCGTGTTCACCGCGACGGATACGGTGGGCGCGGCCTCGGCGCTGGCGGTGTTTGCATTGGGCGTCCCCGCCTATGTGCTCATAAAGGTGCTGACCCCCGGATTTTACGCGCGGCAGGACACGAAAACCCCCGTGCGCGTCGCTCTGTTCTCGATGCTGTTCAACCTCGTCGGCAATCTGATCCTGATCTGGCCGCTGGGCCATGTCGGCGTCGCCGCCGCGACCGCATTTTCCGCCTGGGTCAACGTCATCATCCTCTATTGGCTGCTGCACAGGGACGACCATCTGAAAGCCGACGCGCGCCTCGTCAGTCGCGGCGCGCGCATCATCGCGGCGAGCGCGGCGATGGGCGTCGCGCTCTGGTTCATGGGGCCGTTTTCGGATCGCTATATGGCGGGCGACTTCGTCACCCGCGTGATCGCGCTCTCGCTGTTGTGCGGCGGGGGCGCTTTGGTCTATGCGGGCGCGATCTTTGGGTCAGGCGCCTATCGCCTGTCTGAACTCAAGGCGCTCGTCACGCGCCGCAAGTAGAACGAAAGAGTATCCATGCGCGTCCTCTCCGGCATCCAGCCCACCGGCAACCTCCATCTCGGCAATTATCTCGGCGCGATCCGCAACTGGGTGAAGATGCAGGACGAGATGGACAGCGCATCGCAATGCTTCTTCTTCCTCGCCGATATGCACTCGATCACGGTTCATGAAGGGCGCGAGCAGCGCCTCGCCAATGTGCGCGAGATGGCAGCGGCGCTGGTCGCCTGCGGTATCGACCCGGATCGCTCGGTGCTGTTCAACCAGGCGCGCGTGCCTGCGCATGCCGAGCTGTGCTGGTTGCTGAACGGCACCGCGCGCATCGGCTGGCTCAATCGCATGACCCAGTTCAAGGACAAGGCGGGCAAGAACCGCGAGGGTGTTTCGATCGGCCTCTATGTCTATCCGGTGTTGCAGGCGGCGGATGTGCTGCTCTATCAGGCGACGCATGTCCCCGTGGGTGAGGATCAGAAGCAGCATCTGGAGCTGACCCGCGACATCGCGGTGAAGTTCAACACCGATTTTGAGCGCCCAGGCAAACCGGACGTCTTTACCCTGCCCGATCCGATCATCCCCAAGGAGACCGCGCGGATCATGTCGTTGCGCGACGGCTCGGCGAAGATGTCCAAGTCCGATCCGTCCGACCAGAGCCGCATCAACCTCACCGACGACGACGAGACCATCGCCCAGAAAGTCCGCAAGGCCAAGACCGATCCCGAACCGCTGCCCAGCGAAGCCAAGGGGCTGGAGGGCCGCCCGGAGGCGTTGAACCTCGTCGGCATCTATGCCGCAATGGCGGGGATGAGCGCGGATGCGGTCTGTGCGCAGTTCTCGGGTCAAGGCTTCGGCGCGTTCAAGCCCGCGCTGGCCGACCTGCTGGTGAGCGCCCTCGCGCCGATCCGCGAGCGTTATGTCGCCTTGAAGGACGACCATGCCGCATTGGACGCGATCCTCGTCAAAGGCGCGGAAAAAGCCGCCGCCGCTGCCGAGCCGACGCTGCGCGCCGCCTATGACGCGATGGGCCTGATGCGCTAGATGGAGCCAAATCGGCGCTCATTCGTTCAATCGCCATTCAGTTGCGCTTTGCCATAACTATGCGCATTATCGATCATCGCCGCGCATGAGAGGCGGCGAGAGAGGCAGGACAGGATCATGAAGACCAGAAAAACCCTGGGTTTGGCGCTTGCCAGCGCCGCATTGCTGCTCACCGCAGGCTGCGCGGAGCGCTTTCAGGCGAATGTCGCCCGCTTTCAGCAGCTCCCGGCCACGCAAGGACAGAGCTTCACCATCGTCGCGGACGATCCGCGCCTCGCCGGCGGGATCGAGTTCGGCGAATATGCCTCGCAGGTCGCGCACAAGCTGGGCGGCGTCGGCTATGTCCCCTCCGATGACCCGGCGAAGGCGGACCTCATCGTGCGGATGCGCTATACTGTCGACAACGGACGCGAGCGGGTGCGCAGCACCGGCTTTGCGCCGGACCCGTTCTATTACGGCTATGGCCGTTACGGCCGCTACGGCTATTGGGGCCATCCCTATCACTGGGGCTTTTACGACCCGTTCATGTTCGGCCCCAGTTACAACAGCGTCGAGAGCTACACCGTCTACACCGGCACGCTGGAGCTGAAGATCGATCGCGCCAATGGCGGCACACGCCTGTTCGAGGGCAAGGCCGAGGCGCAGTCCCTGAGCAACAAGCTCACCTATCTGGTGCCCAACCTCATAGACGCGATGTTCGTCAATTTCCCCGGCAAGTCCGGCGAGACGGTGAAGATCACCCTGGGGCCTGAGAAGGACAAGAAGTAAGGCCAAATCAGGGGAGCAGCATAAGCCGCTCCCCCGTCCCCCTGTTTTCCTTACATTTCGAGCTGACGCTGCAGCTTGCGGATGTCGGCATCCATTTCGGCGTTGGTCTGGCGCAGATCCTCGATCGTGCGCACCGCATGGATCACGGTGCTGTGATCGCGCCCGCCGAAAATGCGACCTATCTCCGGCAGCGAGCGCGGCGTCATCTTCTTCGCGAGATACATCGCGACCTGACGCGGCCGCGCCACCGCGCGAGCGCGGCGCTTGGAGCGCATTTCAGCGGGATCGATCCGGTAATGCGCGGCGCACGCCTTCTGGATCTCGTCGACGGTGATGCGGCGGGCATTGGCGCGCACGGCATCGGCCAGCATCGCCTGCGCAAATTCCATATCCACCACGCGCCCGGTGAGCTGCGCATAGGCGAGCAGCTTGTTGAACGCCCCTTCCAGCTCGCGGATATTGGTGCGGATCGAGCGGGCGAGGAAATCGAGTATCTGATCGGGGATCGTCACATCGCTGAGGCTGGCACGCTTCGCTTCCAGGATCGCGCGACGCAGCTCGATGTCGGCGGGCTGGATATCCGCCACCAGACCCCCCGCGAGCCGCGAAAGAATGCGCGGGTCGACCGAATCGAGATGCTGCGGCGCGCGGTCCGCGCTGATGACGATGCGCGCGCCATGCCCGGCGAGCTCGTTGATCGTGTGCAGAAACTCCTCCTGCGTCGAGCCCTTGCCGGCGATGAACTGGA
>CAZLTO010000113.1:0-5038 GCA_964562475.1 uncultured Sphingobium sp.
TTCCCGCCTGCGCCGGTCTGGGCGCGGACCCCGTCAAGCTGATGGGCAGCACGGATATCGCCTCGCGCCGCTGGATCTGGGAGCTATATGACAACAAGGTCGGCGGCGATACCGTGCAGGCGCCGGGAGGAGACGCCGCCGTCGTGCGCGTGCATGGCACCGACAAGGCCATCGCAATCAGCACAGACTGCACCCCGCGCTATTGCTTTGCCGATCCGGTCGAGGGCGGCAAACAGGCAGTGGCGGAATGCTGGCGCAACATCACATCCGTCGGCGCAAAGCCGCTCGCCATCACCAACTGTTTGAACTTCGCCAACCCGCAGCGCCCGGAGATCATGGGTCAGATCGTCGGCGCACTGGAAGGCATGGGTGATGCGTGCCGCGCGCTCGACTTCCCGATCGTCTCCGGCAACGTCTCGCTCTACAATGAGTCCAAGGCGACAGGCGGTGGCTCCGCCATTCTGCCCACCCCGGCCATCGGCGGCATCGGGCTGCTCGCCGACTGGCGCAAGAGCATGACCATCGCATTCAAGGGAGCGGGCGACATCATCCTCGCCGTGGGCGACTGGAAGGGTCATCTTGGGCAGAGCATCTGGCTGCGCGAGTGCCACGGGCGTGAAGACGGCCCGCCGCCGCCCGTCGATCTCGCCGCAGAGCGCAAGACCGGCGACTTCATTCGCGCGCAGATCGACAATGGCGCGATCACCGCCTGCCATGATGTGTCAGACGGCGGCATCGCCGTAACGCTCGCGGAGATGGCGCTCGCCGACAATGTCGGCGCGATGATTCAGAGCCATGACACAAGCCAGGCATTCGACGATCCGCGCGCCTTCTTCGCCGAGGATCAAGGCGTGTATATCGTCACGATCAGCGACGCGTCGCTTTCGGATTTCCTCAGCGCTGGCGAGGCGGCGGGCATCCAGATCCAGCCTATCGGCCGCACCTGCGGCACACGCCTGATGTTCGAGCTGGCGGACAGCGATCACGCGATTGCGCTCGAAACCCTACGCGCAGCGCATGAGGGCTTTTTCCCGGCGCTGATGGACGGAGAGGTCTAAGCCCGCCGCAAGATAAACTCATGGTCGCGATGATCGCCGACCATGAAATCATACTCGCCGACCTTGACGAACCCGCGCGCGGCATAGACCGCCTGAGCCTTGACGTTGCCGGAAAACACGCCAAGCCAGACCGGCCCCGGCATATTCTCCGCCAGCCAGTCGAACGCCGCATCAAGCAACAGGCGCCCAAGCCCATGCCCCTGCCAGCACTCCACAACATAGATCTGGTATAGCTCGCCCTGCTCAGGCCCGGCTTCCTCATGCGGCAGTTTGCACGGGCCGACATGCGCATATCCGGCGAGCGATCCGTCCGCTGCCTCGGCGACCCATTGCGCGCGGCGGGCATCCGCCAGTTCGGAGTGCACCTTTTCCGCGCTGTAAGACTCGGCCTCGAAGATCTCTAGGTTTTCAGGACTATATCCCATGTTCAGCGAGCCATCGACGAATGTCTCCCGGAATGTCTGCTTCTTGAGCACGGCCAATGCCGCCGCATCGTCAACGGTCGCTCTCCGAATCCCACACTGCCCGCTCATCATAATCCCTCCAGAACCCTTGTAACCCGCGCAAAGGCGACATGGTAAGTGCAGATACCACCCGCGTCATCATAGGCACGCATCACCTTGCGCATCTGTCCGGCGCTCAATGGCTCGCGCCCAGCAACGGGCACGGTTGCGCCGATACCTCTGAGATGCTCCAGCAGCCCGCGCGCACCGCCGAAATCATGGGCATAATCCTCCTCGAACAGAAAGGCGTCCGCATGCCGCCCGAGCATCGCCCGCAGCTCGTCGGCATCCGGGTATAAAGGCGTCCCGGCCTGCAACCCCAATGCCTCATGCGCAGCGCGCCATTCATGGAAGCTACGCCGCGCCATCGTCGCGAACATCAGGCTGCCGCCGGGGCGCAACAACGCAGTCAGCCGATCCAGCGCGCGCGGAAGATCGGCGAACCACTGGAAAGCGAGGCTCGATGCGATGAGATCGAAATGCGCGCCCTCGAATACCGGCGCCTCGCCATCCATGACGAGGAACTGCGCGCCGATGTCCGCGCCCCGCTCCGCTTGCCCGATCATCTCCGGCGCGATGTCAGTCGCGACGATCTCCGCATCGGGGAACAGGCTGCGCAGATGCCGCGTCAGCAGGCCGGTGCCGCAGCCGATCTCCAATATGCGCAGCCGCCCGTCCGGCGCAGGGCGGGCGGGCTGGAGCCGCAACAGCTGCGCCAGCGTGGCCGCGACGATACGCTGCACACCCGCATGCTCCTCATAATGCTCGGCGGCAGAGCCAAATGCCTTGCCTATGCGTTGCGTCCGATCCTCGTTCATGACAAAGCCACTATGCGCTTTTCTGCCCAAGATGAAGGACCAACATGATCGCCGCGACACAGGATCGCATCGCAACGATAGATTTGATCCGCGGTTTTGCGGTGATGGGCATCTTGCTGATGAACATCATCGCCTTCTCCATGCCGGAAGCAGCCTATTTGAACCCCAATGCCTGGGGTGGAGAAACCGCGGCGGACAGGCTGGCATGGCTGCTGTCGTTCATCATGGTTGATGGCAAGATGCGCGGGCTGTTCTCGCTGCTGTTCGGCGCGTCGATGCTGTTGCTGATGGACCGCACGGAGATGACCGGAGGCAACGGCGTGCAGCGCAACCTCATCCGCTGCTTCTGGCTGCTCGTCATCGGTATCGCGCATTATTTCCTGCTGTGGTGGGGGGACATATTGAGCCTTTACGCGGTGCTCGGCCCCATCGCGATGCTCTTCGCGGGTCGTCAGCCGATGCAGCTCGTGAAGCTCGCCTTCCTCGCCTTCGCCGTCGAGATGCTGATCGTCACCGCAGTCACACTCGCGATGATCTATGGTGAGGCACATTCACCCAATGTCGTCGGCCTGACAGGCCGGGATATCATCGAGACCGAGATAGCCCTTACCCGCGGGGATTGGGCGGGTTTGGTCCATCACAAGGCCGAGGACTTCTGGCACTGGACGCTCGCGGGCCTCAAATATATGAGCTTCGATACGCTGGGCTTCATGCTGCTCGGCATGGCGATGCTGAAAGGCGGCTTTCTCACCGGCAAATGGACGAAGGAGCAATATGTCGGCGTCGCACGGCATTGTTTCCTCATCAGCCTGCCGCCTATGATCGCGCTGGCCTCTTGGGCATGGGCAAGCGACTTTGGCCGGGCGACCACCTTTGGCGTGATGTTCGCCTGGTCGTTCCCGTTCCGCATACCGATGACCGTCGGCTATGCGGCGCTGATTCTGGCTTTGGCTGTCAAGGGATCGGCGCCCGCACTTTTCTCACGCATCGCAGCGGCGGGGCGAATGGCGCTCAGCAACTATCTGCTCACTAGCCTCCTGATGTGCGCGCTGTTCTACGGCTGGGGATTGGGCTTGTTCGCGTCCGTTTCCCGCGCCGGGGTCTATCTTTATGTGCTGCCGGTCTGGGCGATCATGCTCCTGTGGTCGCCTTTATGGCTAAGCCGCTTTCGACATGGCCCCATGGAATGGCTGTGGCGCAGCCTCGTGACGCTGCGCCCGGCGCCGATGCGCGCTTAATCCGTCGGCGGAGTCTTGGCGGCAGCGGCGAGCTTGTCGACCGACTTCTTCTTGGATCGGCCCACGTAAATCATCGCCGCCGCAATCGCCGCCGAGGCAACAGCGCCGCCAATGCCAATGAGCGCGGGTTTGGCCCAGCCCGAACCGCCAGATTTTTCATCCGAAGGCGCAGGGGGCGGTGTGTCGTTGTTTTCGGTTGTCATGGCCGCACCATAAGGCCGCGCCGCCGCCAAGCTCAAGGGCTAAATGCGTCGGTTCGTCCGTTAAATTCCACGCTCCTTGCGCAGCGCGAACCATTTGCGGACATTGGCATTATGCTGCTCCAGCGTATCGGCAAATACATGCCCGCCTTCGCCATCCGCAACGAAATACAGCGCCCTGGTCTTGGCCGGGTTCAGCACCGCCTCGATCGACGCCTTGCTCGGGTTGGCGATCGGCCCTACGGGCAGCCCCGCCATCGAATAGGTATTATAGCCGTTGACCGCCTCGATCTCGGACCGCTTGATGCGCCGCCCCAGAGGCTTGCCCCTGGTGATCGGGTAGATGATCGTCGGGTCCGCCTGAAGGCGCATGCCGATACGCAGCCGGTTGCTGTAGACGCCCGCCACCGTCGGCCGCTCGTCCGGGATCGCGGTTTCCTTCTCGACGATACTGGCGAGGGTAAGCGCTTCGATCTTGGATTTGACGACCGTATCCGGGCTACGGTTCGCCCATGCCTCGTCCAGCACTTTGCTCATCGCTGTTTGCATGCGCGCCAGCACCGCTGCGCGGCTCTCGCCCTTGTCATAGGCATAGGTGTCGGGAAGGATGCTGCCTTCCACCGGCACATCGATCTTGCCGGTCAGTTGATCCGCCGCCATCAGCCGCTCATAGACGAGGATCGAGGGCATGCCCTCGGGGATGGTCAGAAAACGGCTGATCCCTACCCCGCCGGTGACAATGGCGAGAATCTGCTTCGCGCTCGCGCCCTTGGGGATGAGATATTCGCCCGCCTTGATCGCGGTGGATTTACCCAGCAACCGCGCACGGAAATAAAATCCATCGGCGGAGTCGATCAGCCCGTCCTTTTCCAGCGCGTTCGCCATGATGCGAAAACTGGCGCCTTCTTCAACGACAAAATTGGTGTCGGCGGGCGCCGGGCCGGGGCCAGCCCATCCGCGGATGAACGCAATGCCACCAATCATGGCAATGGTCACCGCAAGCCCAAGCAGGATCAGCAGCGCCTTGCGCATTGGCCGGATCAGACGGCTTTCATAATGAGGCTGGCGTTGGTGCCGCCGAAGCCGAAGCTGTTATTCAGCACCGCGCGCACCTTGCGCTCCTTCGCCTTGTGCGGAACGAGATCGACGCCGACGCAGCTTTCGCTCGGATTGTCGAGATTGAGCGTCGGCGGGACGATCTGATCGCGCAGCGCGAGTATG
>CAZLTO010000114.1:0-4996 GCA_964562475.1 uncultured Sphingobium sp.
CCGGCCGGGCGTCGATGGCCTGGCACACACGCTTCTTTCGCTTCACGCGATCCAGGGGCTGGTTCCTCCTGGGCACAGGTCAGATGGTGTCAACAGCGTTGCTCTCGGCCACGGCCTTGCAGAAGAGCGCGCTGTCCTTTGGGTACCGCCTCAATGTCTGGAAATCCACGTACACGATGCCAAACCGCCGATCGTAGCCGTAGGCCCACTCAAAGTTGTCCATGAGCGACCAGACAAAGTATCCCTTGAGCGGGACACCCTGCCCGATGGCACGATGCGCTGCGGCAAAATGCGCGCGCAGATAGTCCGAGAAATTGGCGTGGGTGATGCTGGCGCGGTCGAGATGGCTGCGCAGCGCATCATAGCGCGCGGCTTGCAGATAGGGCGGCAGCGACGCATCCGGCGCGTCGGCATAGCCGCGCCCGAACGCTTGCTGCGCGAAATAATTGTCGCGGATGTCGAAATCGCAGGCGAGCTTTTCGAGCCGCTGCTTCAACACGCCGGCCATGCCGCTAGCCTGGCCCTCGCACAGCGCATCGAACTGCGCGGGGGGGATGCCGAGGCCGAAGAGGGAGGCGGGCTGTTGCGTCAGCCAGCGCACGAACTTGCGGTCGAACAGCGGCGCCATCTTGCGCTCGAAGATCGCGCGCTGTTCCTCGATGCTGGATGCGGCGAGCAGCTCGCGCGGGTCGATGCGATAGAGCTTCGCCACCACATGCGCGGCGGAGATGAACTGGCCGAGCAGACCGCGCGCATAGAGATTGCCCGCGAAAGCGTTGATGCGCTTCCGCCCCACCAGATCGCGCCCCTCCCAATAGCGGATCGTCACCTCATCGAGATATGGGCGGACAAAATGCCGGTAGGCGGCGATATTGGCGCGCTGGCCCGATTGCGCGAAGAAGCGGTGGAAATGGGCATGATCGGGCAGATGGCGCGCAGCGGCGAGTTTCAGCCTGCCCAAAGCGACGTGCGCGGTGTTGAGATCAACCGCGTGGAGCGAGCGCGGTCCGGCGGTGAGGTAGGAGAGCATGTTGCAGCCGCCGCTGGCGATAGTCACGATGTCGCTGGTCGCATCGAGCTCCATCGCCTCCATGTCGATGATCGGGTCTTCCCAGATCTGCGCATAGACAAGGCCGCGAAAGGCGAACGCGAACGCCCGCTCCATCAGGCCCTTGCGGGTCATCTGTTCGTTTTGCAGCACGGCCTGTTCGACAGCGCGGGCGGTATCCCGCCGGTGATTGGGACGCATGGCTCAAGTCTTTCTGCTTCGATGTTTCCTGCGCGCTAGTCTCATCCTGTGACAGGGCGGTGACCGGGCCGTGACGTTTCGATGTCAGTTATGGGTATATGGCGGGCGCAGCAGCGGCATGAAATGAGCCGGGACGTTAATTTATTTCCGCTATGACGCGGCCCATGCATGGCACAGCGCCCCCGCGCGATTCGTCGCTGCGCGCCCACAAGGGCCGCCTCATCGAGCTCGACGCGCTGCGCGGCATCGGGGCGCTCTCGGTCGTGCTGTTCCACCTCACCACCCGCTATCCGCAGGTCTTCCCGCAGGCGGACCGCGTGCCGTTCAGCTTCTGGGCGGGGGAATATCGGGTGATGCTGTTCTTCGCGCTGTCCGGCTTCGCGATCTTCTTCACGCTGGAGCGGATCGAGGGGGTCATGGACTTCGCGGTCAACAGGTTCTCGCGGCTGTTTCCGGCCTATTGGGCAGCGCTGCCGATCGTGCTGGCATTTGTGTGGTTCGGGGATGTGAAGCCGCTCCAGATCACGCCGCTCGCGATGCTCGCCAATATCAGCATGTTGCAGGGCTTTTTCTATCTCCCCGCAATCGACGGCGCCTACTGGACGCTGACCGTGGAGCTTGGTTTTTACGCCAGCATGCTCGGCCTGTGGCTGCTGCTGGGTAAAAAGTTCGACCGGCTGGAGCCGATGCTGATCCCGTGGCTGGCGCTGAAAGGGCTGATGTTCGTGTGGCAGGGCATGCCCTCGCGCGTGGCGATGCTGCTGGTGCTGCAATTTCTGCCCTATTTCGTGATCGGCATGCTCTATTACCGCATCTGGTCAGGCCAGCGGCGCTGGCGGCAGCAGATCCCCTATTTCGCGGCGACACTGGGCGTGCTGGCGCTGACGGAAGCGCATGACCTGTTCCTCGTTGGGGTCGTGCTGGTGGGGCTGTTTGCGCTGGTGCTGGCGGGGGCGCTGAAGGCCATCGCCGTCCGGCCGTTATTGTGGCTCGGCGCGATCAGCTATCCGCTCTATCTGGTGCACGAGAATATTGGCTTCGTGATCCTGCTCAAATCGCAGGCTGCGGGTCTGAATCACTGGACGGGACTGGCGCTAGCGCTGGCGGTGATCGTCCCGCTCGCCGCCGCACTGCATTATGCGGTGGAAATGCCCGCGAGCAGATGGATCAGTACACGCTGGAAGGCTTGGAAGATAAAGAGCTGAGATTCAGGTTCAGCGCCCGAAGGCGGTCAGCGGCAGGCGCGGAATGTCGCCACGATGGTTGCGCTGATAGGCGACGTCCTTGATCATGTCGATCAGCTCGCGCGACTGCGAGACCATGCGCGATTTGTTGAAGCAGCCGGCGGCGCCCTTGAGCTCCGCCTCGACGCGCAGCGGATCGCCCTCGCGCATCAGCCCGGAGAGCATGATGACCGGGCGTGGCTCTTCCTTCATGATGCGTTCGAGCACGGCCATGCCGTCCATACCGGGCATCGCGATGTCCAGCGTCACCACATCCGGGTCGGTTTCCTTGATCAGCCGGAAGGTTTCCTCGGCGTCTCCCGCGATGCCGACGATGCGCAGCGAGCGATCCTGCTCCAGCAGAACTTCAAGCATGGCGCGGATGGTCACGGAATCATCGACGACAAGGATGGTTGTTAATTTCATGTGATTCCAGTCTCCGTCGCTCCGGCGGCCTCTTTTATAACGGATCGACGACGATATTTTGCTATATTTAGGTTAAGTGTTGGTGAACGATGGCCGTTGCTTGACACAGCAACGGCGACTCGATAAGGGCATCCGCTTCCGCAACATATCAGGACGGCAGTGCTTTGATGTGCTGGCCGTGCTTTTGTGTTCCGGATATCGGCGTTGCAGACTTGGATGATACCATCCGAACCGTGCAACTTGAAGCTTTGAGATGGGGCGCTTGCCAGGCGCCCTGTGGAGCAGGAGAATATATTTTATGGCACGTATTGCGGGCGTCAACATCCCGACAAACAAGCGCGTGATCATCGCGCTCACCTATATTCACGGCATTGGCCGCAAGACCGCCGCTGACATTGCGACCAAGCTGGGCATCGACCATAGCCGCCGCGTGCAGGATCTCTCGGACGCCGAAGTGCTTCAGATCCGCGAGGCGATCGACGCGAGCTATCAGGTGGAAGGCGATCTGCGCCGCGACACCGCGATGAACATCAAGCGTCTGATGGACCTCGCCTGCTATCGCGGGCTGCGTCATCGCAAGGGGCTTCCCGTTCGCGGCCAGCGCACGCACACCAATGCGCGCACCCGCAAGGGCAAGGCCAAGCCGATCGCGGGCAAGAAAAAGTAAGAAATCGTCCGGGGGACGATTTCGTCTTTTTCTCCGCCGGATGGCGTTGGCCTTGGGCACACCATCCGCCACACCAGATTTTGTGAAGTAGGATAAAATTATGGCACGGGAACCTCAGCGCATCAAACGTCGTGAGCGCAAGAACATCTCGGCCGGCGTCGCGCATGTGAACGCCAGCTTCAACAACACCATGATCACCATCACCGACGCACAGGGCAACGCGATCAGCTGGTCCTCGGCGGGAATGATGGGCTTCAAGGGTAGCCGCAAGTCCACGCCTTATGCCGCGCAGGTCTGCGCCGAGGATGCGGGCCGCAAGGCCGCCGAGCACGGCGTGCGCACCCTCGAAGTCGAGGTCAAGGGCCCCGGTTCTGGCCGCGAGTCCGCGCTGCGCGCGCTGCAGGCGGTCGGCTTCACGATCACCTCGATCCGCGACGTGACCCCGATTCCGCACAATGGCGTGCGTCCGTCCAAGCGTCGCCGCGTCTGATCCGAATCCCGTTCGGGGCGGCGGACGCGTCGCCCTCGCTTTTGCATCGGCCGGGGTTCCCTTCATCGGAAGACCAGAACTCCCGCCTCATTCCCAGGGGAAATACATGACTGTCAATACAAAGAACTGGCAGGAATTGAAGAAGCCCAGCAGCCTAGAGATCAAGTCTTCCGGCGATGGCCGCCGCAAGGCGACCTTTGTGGCGGAGCCGCTGGAGCGCGGCTTCGGCCTGACTCTGGGCAACGCGCTGCGGCGCGTGCTGCTGTCCTCTCTACAGGGCGCTGCGGTCACCTCGATCAAGATCGAGAACGTGCTGCATGAGTTCTCCTCGCTTGCTGGCGTGCGCGAGGACGTGACCGACATCGTGCTCAATGTGAAGCAGATTGCGCTGCGCATGGAAGGCGAAGGCCCGAAGCGGCTTCAGCTCTCCGTCACCGGCCCGGCTGACGTCAAGGCTGGCGACATTGCGGTTTCCGGCGACATCGAGGTGATGAACCCCGATCTCGTCATCTGCCACCTCGATCAGGGCGCTTCCTTGAACATGGAGCTGACTGCGGATGTCGGCAAGGGCTATGTCCCCGCCGTGTCCAACCGCCCTGCCGATGCACCGATCGGCCTCATCCCGGTCGATGCGCTCTATTCGCCGGTTCGCCAGGTTGCCTACAAGGTCGAGCCGACCCGCGTGGGTCAGGAGCTGGACTATGACAAGCTGAGCCTCACGGTCGAGACCGACGGCACGGTGACCCCGGAGGACGCCGTCGCTTATGCCGCGCGCATCCTGCAGGATCAGTTGCAGCTGTTCGTCCACTTCGAGGACGCGCTCTCCGCGCCGACCCCGGTCGCAATGGCTGGTGCTTCTGCTGGTGGCAGCGATAATGAGGGCAGCGCCAACACGATCAACCGCTACTTGCTCAAGAAGGTCGACGAGCTGGAGCTTTCGG
>CAZLTO010000115.1:0-4993 GCA_964562475.1 uncultured Sphingobium sp.
GGTCAGCAGATAGAAGGCGGCGTAGAGAACATAGCCGACCGCCGGGTGGACGACGCCCGCGACAATGAAGCGCAAGAACCGGACGGCAACGGGCGGAAGTCTCTCAGCCAGCGCGATCATGACGGGCGAGCGTTCGTTATCGCCTCGACCGTGTCGCGGATGCCTTCCCGCAAGCTGAAGCGCGGACGAAAGCCGAGCGCGGCGAGGCGGCCGACATCGCCGACCAGACATGGTGGATCGCCGGGAGCGCGGGCGAGCGCACCGAGATCGACCAGCGCGGCGTTGCCGGTATGCGCCGCGACCTCGGATATGACATCGCGCACTGCCACCGCCGTGCCGCTGGCGATATTGACCGGCCCGCTGAAATCGCTCGCCGCCAACAGCGCGAGCGCCGCGCCGATGTCCGCGACATGGAGAAAATCGCGCTGCTGCAAGCCATCGCTGCAGGGCACCCGCTGCCCGGCAGAAAGGCCGTCGATCACATCGCGCACGAGCCGCCCTTTGGGTTCGCCCGGCCCGTAGCAGAAGAAGACGCGCGCCCATGTGAAGCGCACTCCCAGCGCCGCCGCCGCTCCGCCAAGCGCGATGCCGGTCGCCGCCTTGGCCGCGCCATAGAGCGTCGCCGGGTTGAGCGGCGTGGTCTCCTCGGAGAGCACAGGCTGGCTCCAGTCATATTCCGCGCAGCTCCCTACAAACAGGAAATGCTTTCCGCCCTGTTCGGCAAAGGCGCGGGCGAGCGCGATGCTGGCGGCCAGCCAGTCGAGGTTGCTGAGGCTGTGCCACCGCTGGCGCGGGTCCGCCTCCCACGCGCAATGGATCAGCGTTTCGGCGCGGGCCTCGGAGATGGCGGCGCGCATCGCCTCGCCGTCGAGCAGATCGCAAGTGAGGGACATGGCCGCACCCGGAATCTCGGCGCCTGAGCGGCTCAGCGCGACAGGCTCATGACCCGCCTTTGCCAGCGCCGCGACTATATGGCGTCCGAGGAAGCCGCTAGCGCCTGTGACGAGGATACGGGGCATGGTGCGGGGCTATGCTCAGCCGGTGATGGCGATGGCGGGGATGGCGGTGACGAACCGGACACCTTGTGTCTTGAGGTCGGCGAGCTGGGTGATGATCTCGTCCTTGATGTTCCAAGGCAGGATGAGGATGTAATCGGGCGTATCGGCGTACAAGGCGTTGACGTCGCGCACCGGAATATGGCTGCCGGGAAGCAGCGTGTTCTGCTTGGCGGGATTGCGATCGACGACATAGTCGATGAGGTCGGACTTGACGCCGCAATAATTGAGCAGGGTGTTGCCCTTGGCCGCCGCGCCATAGGCGGCGACGCGCTTGCCGGAGGCTTTTGCTTCATGGAGGAAGGCGAGCAGTTCCGTGCGCACGCGCATCACATGCGGCTCGAACCCGTCATAGCCCGCAGGGCTGTCGAGCTGCGCCGCATGCTCCAATGCCTTCACTTGCATGAGGCGGGGATGCTCGGCATGGCGCGCGCGCTGCTGGCAGGCATAGACGCGGAGCGACCCTCCGTGGGTCGGCACCATCTCGCAATCGAACAGGCGGAGGCCGTGGCGCGCAAAGATCTTCTCGATCGCCACCAGCGAGAGGTAGGAATAATGCTCGTGATAGATGGTATCGAACTGCACCTTCTGGATGAGGTTCAACAGGTGCGGGAACTCCACCGTGAATACCGCGTCGCCCTCGAGCAAGGTCGCCAGACCAGCAACGAAGTCATTGATGTCCGGCACATGGGCAAGGACATTGGCGGCGCAGACGAGGTCAGGGGTCAGCCCTTCGGCGCGCAGACCCTGCGCGCAGGCGTTGCCGAAGAACTCGACCCGGGTGGGCACGCCCTTCTTCTCCGCCTCGGCGGCGACATTGCCGGAAGGCTCGATGCCCAGCACGCTGATGCCCTTTGCCTTGAAATATTGCAGCAGATAGCCGTCGTTCGATGCGATCTCGACGACGAGCGAGTCCGGCCCAAGGCCAAGCCGCTCCGAGATGGCGTCGGCATAGGCCGAGCAATGCCGGAGCCAGCTTTCCGAGAAGGAGCTGAAATAGGCATAATCGCCGTGGAAGATCGCATCCGCCGACACGACATCGTCGACCTGCACCAAGAAACAGGCGTCACACACGCGGGCGTGCAGGGGATAAAAGGGCTCCGGCTTGTCGGCGTCCTCCATGCGCACATAGCTGTTCGCCAGCGGCTGTAGCCCCAAGTCGACAAGAGTGTGGGTCAGGGCTGCGCCGCAGTTGCGGCAAATCGGGCTCGTCATGCGGCTTCCTTCATCGCTTTCATATAGGTCTCGATCTGGCCCATGGTGAGCTGGCTGGGGTCGGCGCCCTCGGCCCAGCCCGCATACCAGGTGCCGGTCATCTCCATCGCGGCCTCAAAGTCCAGGTGCCTGCGCCAGCCGAGGATGCTCTGCGCGGCGTCCGTCTCCAGCCGCAATATGCCGGTCTCGAACGGCGCGTTCGGGTCTTCCTGCACGTCGATGCGGCCCTTGCCCAACACCCTGCATACCGTCTCCGCCACCTCGATCACCGGGCGCTCATCGTCCGCATGAGGCCCGAAGTTCCAGCCCCTGTCCAATCCCTCGCCCAGCCCCTTACGCCCCTCGACCAGTTGCTCGGCGAGCAGCAGATAGCCACCCAAGGGCTCCAGCACATGCTGCCACGGCCGCACCGCGCGCGGCGAGCGAATGACAACGCTGCCATCGCCCGTGAGGCATCCGCGCACGATATCCGGGATCAGCCGGTCGGCCGACCAGTCCCCGCCGCCGATCACATTGCCCGCACGCACCGTGGCGACGCGCGCCGGGTGGCCGTTCTTCGCATAAGGGGCGAAATAGCTGTGGCGCATCGAAGCGGCGGCAAGCTCGGTGCAGCCTTTGGACGCCGAATAGGGATCATGCCCGCCCATCGGATCGTCCTCGCGAAAGCCGCGATCGACCCCGGTGAGCGCATAGCATTTGTCGGACGTTACGACGATCACCGCCGCAACAGAGGGCGTCTGCGCCACCTGATGCATGAGCGATACCGTGCCGACGACATTGGTCGCGAAGGTCGCCTCCGGCTCGCGATAGGAGAGCCGCACCAGCGACTGTGCCGCAAGGTGGAGCACCACCTCCGGCTGATGCTCATCGAGCACGCGGCGGATCGCCTCGCGGTCGTTGATGTCCGCGAAAACGGTGCGCACCTGCGCGTCGAGGCCAAGCAGATCCCACAGGCTGGGTGTGCTGTCGGGCGCAAGCGCAAGGCCGCGCACGTTGGCGCCCATCATCAGGAGCCACGCGGTGAGCCACGACCCCTTGAACCCCGTATTGCCTGTAATGAGGACGCGCCGCCCCGCCCAGAAGGATGGGTTCATGCCCAGAGCTTCCAGGGCGCCTTGCCCGCAGTCCAGAGATCCTCGAGATGGTTCCGGTCGCGCAGCGTGTCCATCGGCTGCCAGAAACCCTTATGCTCGAACGCCCTGAGCTCACCCTCGCGCGCAAGACCTTGTAACGGCTCATGCTCCCAGATGGTCTGGCTGTCAGTGAGATATCGGCCCACCTTGGGCGAAAGCACGAAAAAGCCACCGTTGATGAGGCCGCCCTCGCCGACCGGCTTCTCCGCGAAGTCGGTCACGGCGTCGCCATCCATCACCAGCTGGCCGAAGCGCCCCGGCGGCGACACCGCGGTCACGGTCGCCTGTTTGCCATGGCTCTTGTGAAAATCTATGAGCGCGCCGACATCGACATCGGCAACGCCGTCGCCATAGGTAAGGCAGAACGCCTCTTCCCCTTCCAGCAGCGGCATCACCGCCTTCAGACGCCCGCCGGTCATCGCGTCCTGTCCGGTGTCGATCAGCGTCACACGCCACGGCTCGCCATAGTTCTGGATGATCTCAACCTTGCCGTTGGCAAGATCGAACACCGCGTCGCTCACATGCAGATGATAGTTCGCGAAATATTCCTTGATCAGATAGCCCTTGTAGCCAAGGCACAAGATGAAATCCGTGATCCCGTATGCCCCATATATCTTCATGATGTGCCACAGGATCGGGCGATCTCCGATCTGCACCATCGGCTTCGGTATCCGGCTCGTCTCCTCGCTCAGACGCGTCCCATAGCCCCCTGCCAATATTACACACTTCATACCCGCCGGCCCCGATACTGATCTTGATAGGTTCATGAACGCCCGTTCCAACGCAGTGATTAGTCTGGGCTCCCTGTCTGTCTCCATATTGCACTATGGAATAAAAAAGTCATTAAACGCGAAATTAGTTGACCGTTTTTTTAACTGTCAGGCGTCAATTCTTGGCACAGCTATTGTTTTTAAGGCAAGACCGTCAGTATGTGAACAGGAATCAGTATATTAGAGGCCGGATGCGTGGCGGCCACAACCAAATTGAACAGACGCGGCGATACTTCACAAGTATAAAGTAAAGGGACCCCTATGCCATTGGGAGCGAAAATAAGCGAGAAGGTGCGCGATGTCGCGGTGGCTCTGCTGCCCGCCTCGACGCGGGACTGGATTCGCGCGCAACAGCGGCGACTGGGCCTCCAGGCGGTGCCGGTGGGCAGCGTCGATTTCGGCAGCCTCGACCGCCTGGACCCGATCAGCGCGATCTTCGGCAAGGACCGCGATCTTCTGACGATCGAGCGCTATTATATCGAGCAGTTTCTCGGCGAGCACCGCCTCGATGTGAAAGGCCGCACGCTGGAAATGGGTGACCCCGCCTACACGATCAAGTTCGGCGGCGACCGCGTGACCCAGCCCGATGTGCTCAATTATGTCGAGGGCAACCCGAAGGCGACCATCGTCGCGGACCTGACCAACGCGCCGCACATTCCGGACAATACATTCGACTGCATCATCATCACCCAGACGTTGCAGATGATCTTCGAGATCGAGAAATGCATCAAGGAGCTATACCGCATAGTGAAGCCCGGCGGCGTGGTGCTCGCCACCTCGCACGGCATGTCGCGCGTTGCCAGAAGGGAAGGTGTCGACG
>CAZLTO010000116.1:0-4989 GCA_964562475.1 uncultured Sphingobium sp.
GCCAATGCCCTGTGGCGCGAAATAGGTCTTGTATGCGACGGCAGGGTCGGTCGCCCATGCGCCGCCATCGGACGCCATTGGGATGCGGCTCATGCTCTCGACGCCGCCGCCGATGGCGAACTGCGCCTCTCCTGCCGCGACCTTCGCCGCCGCCATGTTGACAGCTTCAAGGCCGGACGCGCAGAAACGGTTGATCTGAACCCCCGGCACGGTTTCCGCATAATCGGCGTTGAGGACGGCAACCCGGGCGATATCCGCGCCCTGCTCGCCGACCGGCGTGACGCAGCCCAATATCACATCGTCCACATCCTTGGTGTCTATGCCGGTGCGCGCGGGGATGGAGCGCAAGATTTGCGTTGCCAACTCGATCGGCGGGATTTCATGGAGCGCGCCATCGGACTTTCCCTTTCCGCGGGGGCTGCGCACCGCATCATAGATATAGGCTTCCATAGCGCTCTCTCCTGCCGGGGATTATTTTAGCCGTATGCTTGCGAATACAGACCCTAATGTGCGCCAATTTTTTCCAAGTGCAAGGGAATCA
Source organism: uncultured Sphingobium sp. (assembly GCA_964562475.1). GTDB lineage: Bacteria > Pseudomonadota > Alphaproteobacteria > Sphingomonadales > Sphingomonadaceae > Sphingobium. Next base: position 542 of record CAZLTO010000116.1, read on the forward strand.
AATCGGCCATTTACCGCCAGTTTTCCGTGCGGTGCCGGTCCGGGCCTCGTGCCGTAGCGTCATCATTGCCGCTATTTTTTCCGTGCAATCCGCTTTTCTGTATGTCTTCGAGCGTCAAATGGATGCCTGAAGCTCCATTTTCATGGCTGGTTTTTTGCGAATCACAGCCCATATGGGCGAAGAGCTGACAGCGCGAGGATGCGGGAATGCACAAGAAGGTCGATATGCAGGAGGAGGCGAAGCCCGCCAAGATTTTCGTTCCGGCCGAGGTCGAGGACGCCGTGCGCATCCTCATCCGCTGGACGGGGGAGGATCCGGACCGCGAGGGCCTTGTCGATACGCCTCGCCGGGTGGCGCGCGCGTGGAAGGAATATTGCGAGGGCTATGGCGAAGACCCGTCTTATCACCTCTCGCGCATTTTCCATGAGGTGGGCGGCTATGACGAGATCGTGCTGCTGAAGGGCATTCCGTTCCAGTCCCACTGCGAGCATCATATGGCGCCGATCACCGGCGTGGCGCATATCGGCTATCTGCCAGGCGACTATGTGGTCGGCATCTCGAAGCTCGCACGGGTGCTGCATGGCTTTGCCCGTCGCTTGCAGGTGCAGGAGCGCCTGACGGCCGAAGTGGCGGACTGCATCTGGGACAATCTTCAGCCGCGTGGCGTTGCGGTCGTGATCGAGGCGACGCATGGTTGCATGACCGGGCGCGGCGTGCGCACACCCGACGTCATCATGAAGACCAGCCGGATGATGGGCGTGTTCCGCGATGACGAGAAGAGCCGCAAGGAAGTGTTGCGCCTGATGGGGATGTAAGCAGCGTGGGAGATAAAATACCGCTGGCGCTGGTTACAGGCAGCCACCGCAGGCTGGGAGCGCATATCGCGCTGGCGCTGGGTCGGGCAGGCTATCGTCTGGCGCTGCACGGCAGCCATGATTGCGCGCTGGAAGACTGGCTCTCCAGCGGAGCATCGGACTCGGGCGTCGAATGGGCCGGATTCGTGGCGGATTTCGAGGCGCCGGCGTCCGCGGATATCCTCGTCGCCGATGTGACGGCGCGTTTCGGGCAAGCGCCTGACCTGCTGGTAAACAGTGCGGCGCTGTTCGGGCAGGATCGGCTGGAGACCGTCACGTCTCTGGACCTCATGCGTCATTATGCCGTTAATTGTGCCGCGCCTGTGCTGCTGACCCGGGCCTTTGCCGCAATCCCCGGCGCGGAAAGGCGCTCGATCGTCAATATTCTCGATCAAAGGCTTGCCAACCCGCACGGCGACCAGCTTGCCTATACGCTCTCCAAACAGGCGCTGGCAGGCTTCACCCGGATTGCGGCGCGCGAGCTTGCAGGGCAGGGCATCCGCGTCAATGCGGTCGCGCCCGGGCTGACCATCGCCACCGGCGATTATAATGCGGAGCAGATGGAGCGGTTGGCGAACAGGATGCCGTTGCGGCTGTTGCCGCGCCCGGACGATATTGCCGCAGCAGTGCTCTATCTTGCCAGGGCCGAAGCTGTGACCGGACAGGTGATCGCGGTCGATGGCGGCGCGCACATGGAGAGCTTCCCCCACGATTTCATGCACCTTTAGGCAACAAAAAACCCGCTGGATCTCTCCAGCGGGTTTTTCTGAATACTGTTGGAAAGCTCAGGCTTCCTCGTCCTCTGCGGCAGCTTCGGGCGCTTCTGCCTCCTCGCGGGCGATTTCGCCCGGCTCTGCATTGGGATCATAATCCTCGGTGAAGCCCGCCTCATCCTTCTCGAACATCGAGGCCATGACGTCGACGCCGTCCTTCTGAAGATCGGCTTCTTCCGGCGAACGCGCGACGTTCACGGTGATGTTTACCGAAACCTCGGGGTGCAGGTTGACGCGCACATCGAACACGCCGAGCGTCTTGATCGGGCGTTCGAGCACGATCATCGCCTTGCTGACGATCTTGTGGCCGTCGGCATGCAGCGCCTCGACGATGTCACGCACCGCGACCGAGCCATAGAGATGACCGGCGTTGGACGCCTGACGGATCAGCACGATCTGCTGGCCATCGACGCTGCCGGCTTCCTTCTCGGCGCCAGCGCGGCGGGCCGCGTTGTCCGCCTCGATTTTGGCGCGGTTGGCTTCAAACACCTTGCGGTTGGAGGCGTTGGAACGCAATGCCTTGTTGTTGGGCAGCAGATAGTTGCGGGCGTAGCCGTCCTTGACGTTCACCACGTCGCCGATCGCGCCGAGCTTCTCGATCCGTTCGAGCAGAATGATTTCCATGTCTTAGCTCCTCACTTCACGATGTAGGGCAGCAGGCCCAGATGACGGGCGCGCTTGATGGCGGTAGCAAGCTCACGCTGCTTCTTGGCGGAAACGGCGGTGATGCGGCTGGGGACGATCTTGCCGCGCTCGGACACGAAGCCCTGCAGCAGACGGACATCCTTGTAATCGATCTTCGGCGCATCCTTGGCGGCGAAGGGGCAGCTCTTGCGGCGGCGGAAAAAGGGACGTGCCATGATTAATATCCTCCCTCTGCATCACGGTCGCGGCGCGGACCACGATCTCCGCGGTCGCCACGGTCCGGGCGGTCGCCATCACGGCCGCCACGACGCTCGCGGTCACGGTCGCTCTTGCGCATCATCACGGACGGCTCAGCCTCCAGCGCATCGACCTTCACGGTCATGTAGCGGATCACATCTTCGTTGATCTGGGTCTGGCGCTCCAGCTCGGCAACGACGCCCGCGGGGCCGTCGATGTTGAGCAACACATAATGCGCCTTGCGGTTCTTGGCGATCTTGTAGGCGATGGAGCGCAGACCCCAATTCTCGACCTTCGTGACCTTGCCATGATTCGCTTCGATAATGGCTGTGGCGTTCTCCGCCAGCGCCTCGACCTGGGCCTGGGCCAGATCCTGACGCGCGAGAAATACATGCTCGTAAAGCGGCATGGTTCCGTGCTTTCTTCGTTGGCCGATTGCTGACGGCGCGACCATCGCGCACGCCCCTCCGGCTGTCGTCTTGGTATTCATCGCAGGCGGCGGGCCGCTCGCGAAGGCGGGCCTATGGCGGAAATGCCGGAAAAAGGCAAGGGGCTTCCAACTGGCTCGCAAATCGCTAAGGAGCGTGCAGCGAACAATATCAGGAGACGCGAATGCGCGCATTCATCTTTCCGGGGCAGGGCAGCCAGTCGGTCGGCATGGGCAAGGCCCTGAGCGAAGCCAGCACCCACGCCCGCGAAGTGTTTCAGGAAGTCGACGAGGCGCTGGGCCAGCATCTTTTCCGTATCATGTGCGAGGGGCCGGAAAGCGACCTGACACTGACCGAAAACGCCCAGCCGGCGATCATGGCGAACGCGATCGCTACGCTGCGGGTGCTGGAGAAAGAGGGGGGGCTGCGTCTCGCCGAAAAGGGTGATTATGTGGCTGGTCACAGCCTAGGCGAATATACGGCGCTGTGCGCGGCGGAGGCGTTCGATCTGCCGACGACGGCACGGCTGCTGAAGCTGCGCGGGCAGGCGATGCAGGCCGCTGTGCCGGTGGGCGAGGGCGCGATGGCGGCGCTGCTCGGTGCAGACATCGAGAAGGCGCAGGCGCTGGCCGATGCGGCGGCGGAGGGAGAGGTCTGTACCGTTGCGAATGACAATGATCCGACGCAGGTAGTGATTTCCGGCCATCGCGGCGCGGTCGAGCGCGCGGTCGCGCTGGTGAAGGAGCATGGCATCAAGCGCGGGGTATTGCTACCGGTGTCGGCGCCGTTCCACTGCCCGCTGATGCAGCCCGCTGCCGACGCGATGGCTGAAGCGCTTGCGCAAGCGTCGATCAATGCGCCGCTGCTTCCCGTTTACGCCAATGTGCTTGCCACACCGATCGCCGCACCAGACGACATCCGCGCCCGCCTTGTCGAGCAGGTGACGGGCCGGGTGCGCTGGCGGGAGAGCGTCGCCGCGATGTGGGAAGCGGGCGTCACGGACTTTGTGGAGCTGGGCGGTAAGGTGCTGGGACCAATGGTGAAGCGCATCGCGCCCGAAGCCAATGTGACCAGCGTCGTCAGCATGGACGACACCGAGGCGCTGCTGGCGGCGTTCTGATCCCGGGGCGGGTATATGTTCGATCTTACCGGAATGACCGCGCCGGGAACCGGCGCATCAGGGGGCATCCGTTCCGCCATCGCCAAGGGGCTGGCGGCGCAGGGGGCAAGGCTGGCGCTTTCGGGCAGCAATGTCGGGAAGCTTGAAGCCTTCGCGGCGCAGCTGGGCGGCGATCATGTGTGCCTGCCGTGCAATCTCTCAGATAGCGCGTCGGTTGATGCGCTGGTGCCGCAGGCGGTCGAGGCGCTCGGCGGCCGGCTCGATATCCTCATCAACAATGCCGGCGTCACCCGCGACAACCTCATCCTCCGCATGAAGGACGAGGAGTGGGAGGATGTGATCCGCATCAACCTTGAGGCCGCGTTCCGCCTCATTCGCGCCGCCGCCAAGC
>CAZLTO010000117.1:0-4985 GCA_964562475.1 uncultured Sphingobium sp.
CAGCCATTCTCATAGAGGCGCAGGGGAAGGTCGCGATAGCTCTTGATGCCCTGGCGGAAGATCAGCACATGCGCTGGGCAGTTCATCGGTTTGAGCGCCATCCACTCCGCGCCGTCCGACACCAGCGGGCCTTCATCCCCGGTGTTTGGCGCTTCATCGGGGATGACGAACATATTCTCGCGATATTTGCCCCAGTGGCCGGATTGCTCCCATTGGCGCGCATCCATTACCTGCGGGGTCTTGACCTCCTTGTAGCCCGCGCCGTCGATCGCGCGGCGCATATAGGCTTCCAGCTCGCGCCACATGATGTAGCCCTTCGGGTGCCAGAATACCGAGCCATGCGCTTCCTGCTGAAGGTGGAACAGGTTCATCTCTTGCCCAAGCTTGCGGTGGTCGCGCTTGGCGGCTTCCTCAAGGCGGGCGAGGTGCGCGTCGAGTTGCTTCTTGCTGAGCCAGCCGGTGCTATAAATGCGCGAGAGCTGCGCATTCTTCTGGTCGCCGCGCCAGTATGCGCCGGAGACACGCATCAGCTTGAACGCCTGAGGGTCGAGCTTGCCAGTCGAGGCGAGATGCGGGCCGCGGCACATGTCGTACCAGTTGTCGCCAGACCAGTAGACGGTCAATTCCTCGCCTTCGGGTAATTCCGCCGCCCATTCGGCCTTGAACGTCTCGCCCGCAGCGCGCCATTTCGCGATCAGGTCATCGCGCGCCACCACCTCACGGCGCAACGGCTTGTCCGCCGCGATGATCTCGCGCATCTTCGCCTCAATGACGGGCAGGTCATCCTCTGTGAACGGGCCGCGCGCACCGGGCGCGAAATCATAATAAAAGCCGTCCTCGGTCGAGGGACCGAAGGTGATCTGTGTATCCGGCCATAACGCCTGCACCGCTTCCGCAAGCACATGCGCATAGTCGTGCCGCGCCAACTCCAGCGCGTCTGCCTCGTCCCGCGACGTGACGAGCGCGAGGCTGGTGTCCGCTTCCAGCGGGCGGGTGATGTCCACCAGCGCGCCATCCACCTTCGCCGCGAGCGCCGCCTTGGCAAGGCCGGGGCCGATCGCGGCGGCGATATCCGCAGGGGTCGTGCCGGGCGCAACCTCTCGCACGGAACCATCGGGCAGGGTGATTGTGATGAGCACGGTCATGCAAACCCCTTGGAAAGTGCGGAGCCTGCTGTCAAGAAGCAGCGCATGAACGAAACGCCAAATCCGCCTTCTTTCTTCACCCGCGCCGATGGCGTGCGCCTCGCCTATCGGTTCGCACCGGGGACGGGGCCGTTATTGGTTTTTCTGCCCGGCTATATGTCTGACATGGAGGGCGGCAAGGCGCAGGCGGTGTTCGCTTGTGCGCGTTCGCGCGGCCAGGCCTGTCTGTTGCTCGATTATTCCGGTTGCGGAGCGAGCGAAGGCGCGTTTGAGGATGGTAAGCTGGATATCTGGCGCGATGATGTGCTGGCGCTTGTGAATCATGTGTGGCCGCAGGGGTCGGTGATCCCGATCGGCTCATCCATGGGCGGTTGGTTGGCATTACTTGTAGCGCTAGAGTTAAAGCAGCGCGTGGCTGGGCTGATTGGTATCGCGGCCGCGCCGGATTTCACTGACTGGGGCTTCACGGATGCGCAGAAGGCGGAACTGCGCACGCATGGCCGTATCGTCGAGCCATCGGACTATGACGACACGGGCTATGTGACGACCTATGGCTTCTGGCAATCGGGTGAGGCGAACCGGCTGCTGGACGCGGGCATTGCGCTCACCTGCCCGGTGCGATTCCTGCACGGGCAGGCCGATGATGTGGTGCCGTGGGAAATTCCGTTGCGTGCCGCCGAAAAGCTCGCCTCCGACGATGTGCAGACGCTGCTGGTCAAGGATGGCGACCACCGCCTTTCGCGCGATGCGGACATCGCGCTGCTTCTCGGGCTGATCGACGACCTCACAGCACGCATGGCGCTTCAGTCGAGATAGAACTCGACCGTGGTGACGACGCGCACCTTCTTGTAAGGCGTGTCGCTGGTGCCGTAATTGCCCTGCGCCTGATCGCCGTCGCGCGGGGAGACCGAGAAATAGCCCTGGCTCGCGCTCTTGATGCCGCCGACATCGGTGCCGCTGTCCTGCGCGAACTGCTCCGCCGCCTTGCGCGCGTCCTTGGTCGCCTCCGCCACCATAGCGGGCTTGATGTCATTGAGGCGGGTGAAGCTGTAGGTCATGCCGGAGCCTTCCTGCATCGTAACCCCGCGCCGCACGAGATCGAACTGGTTGGCGACGGCCTTCTGCGCCTTGGCGATGTCGGTAGTGCGCAGTTGCATCCGCTGGGTGATGGTGATCGTGTTGACGCCATTGTTGATATATTGATTGACGCCCGCGCCGACCGGTTTCAGCTCGTCGGCCGTGAAGCCCAGGGACCGGAAATAGTCCGTCAGCTGCTTGCTGCTCTGGTCGATCTCGCCGCGCACGGTCGGGAGGTCGAAGCCGGTCGCCGAATAGGCGATAGTCCATGTGGCGAGGTCGGCCGTTACATCCTTTTCGGCGAGGCCCTTGACAGTGACGGCGCGGTCGGCGGCATGGGCGCGGGTGAGGCCGTCGCCCAGCAGATAGCCGCCCGCGATCATCCCGGTCGCCAGCACCAGCGAGGCGACGATCAGCACCTTGTTCCGGTCCTCGAAAAAGCTCATGGCTTTGTTTCTCTCCTGCATTACAGCTGTTCTAGGCGTTTCACCTGTATTACGCCTGAACGCCCCGTACGGTGCAAGCAGAGGCAACAGACTGGTGCGAAAGAGAAATATAATTCCATTGTAGGAACCAATTCGGGAATAAAACTTTAAAAAAAGGACAGTATTTATTCCCTATCATGCTTGAAAATGGAGCGGAGACACGGCATAGCGCCACCACAGAGTCGTATTGAGGTAGAGGGTGTCATGCAGTTCGAGATTATTCGCAACCCCGCCGCGCAGAGCGATGAGGCGCGCGCCGCCATGATGGTGGACCCCGGCTTCGGGCGCGTGTTCACCGATCATATGGTGACGATCCGCTGGAGCGCAGGCACGGGCTGGCATGACGCCAAGGTGGGCCCACGCGCGCCGTTCATGCTCGATCCCGCTTCGGCGGTGCTGCATTATGCGCAGGAGATTTTCGAGGGGTTGAAAGCATATCGCGCCGCAGATGGCGGCGTTACCATGTTCCGGCCCGAACAGAACGCCGCCCGCTTCAACGCCTCCGCGCGCCGCATGGCGATGGCCGAGCTGCCCGAGGATGTCTTCGTGCAGGCATGCGAGGAGCTGATCCGCATCGACGAGAAATGGGTGCCGGGTGGTGAGGGCAGCCTCTATCTGCGCCCGTTCATGTTCGCCAACGAGGTCTTTCTGGGCGTCAAGCCCGCGTCGGAATTCATTTTCTGCGTGATCGCCAGCACCGTCGGTGCCTATTTCAAGGGCGGAGCGAAACCGGTCAGCATCTGGGTGTCCGATCATTACAACCGCGCGGGGCCGGGCGGCACCGGCGCGGCGAAATGCGGCGGCAATTATGCGGCCAGTCTCATCGCCCAGGCGGAAGCGACCGAAAAAGGCTGCGATCAGGTCGTGTTCCTCGACTCCTCCGAGCATAAATGGGTGGAGGAACTGGGCGGCATGAACCTGTTCTTCCTGTTTGAGGATGGCAGCGTCGTCACCCCGCCGCTGGGCGGCACGATCCTGCCGGGCATCACCCGCGATTCGATCCTCCAGTTGCTGCGCGCCGATGGCGTCGCGGTCGAGGAGCGGCCCTATTCGATCGACGAGTGGCGCGCCGATGCGCAGAGCGGTCGCTTGAGCGAAGTGTTCGCATGCGGCACCGCGGCGGTGTTGGCCGCCGTGGGGCAGGTCAAATCCACCAAGGGCGATTTCACGATCGGCAATGGCGGCACCGGTTTGCGCACCGAGGCGCTGCGCACGCGCCTCACCGCGATCCAGCGCGGGCAGGCGCCGGGGCCGGAAGGCTGGGTGCACAAGGTCGCGCTGTGAACCAAATTGCGGTGCCAGTCCAATGCTGACCGGTCTCCCCTTGGCGCAATGCGGGTGAGAATAGCCGCTCCTTAGGCCGCGAGATTTTGCCACTCGGTTAGGGCAGCCGAGCGCATGCTATTTCTAAACTTGGCGGCGAACGAGATGACGCTCCGAGTTAGAATGATTGTGGAAAGAGGCATGATGCTCCTGTGGAAGTAGCAGATGCTGTTGCCGAGAAGGCCGTGCAGATAGGTGCACATCAAGCGATGCCTTTACTACATTTGTAGCAGCCGCTTGTAAAAATCCTAGGTTTTCCGCCATTTCTCTGCATTTCCAAGGGCTTGGAAAGCGCTGGTGCCAGAAGAGCTTTCTGCCGAAGCACGTAAGCGATTGATTTCTAAGTGAAATCATAGACTTAAGAAGTCGCCCGAGCCATCATTAGCACGATCTAAACTCGTGGAAAAGGCTGGACGTATTTGGACGAGGTGGTTCGAGTACTCCGGAGGCGATCAGCGGCGATGCTCCCACCCCCCTCGGCTCGCCAGCTTGCTCGCGCAACTTGTGCGGGTCCGGATCAGTAAACGCTGGCGCCGACCAGGCAGACCGTCGACCCAATCCTTCCCTTGGATTGAAGCTACCAAATGCGCGCGTTCGCACCCTATGAGATTTGGCTGAAACGAGAATGGGGGCGAAGGTGCAAAAGACGGTGTTTTGGTCATGGCAAAGTGATCTCGATGCGCGAGTGACGCGTGACGTGGTGCGCTATGCGCTGGATGAGGCGATCAAGATCCTAGCGGCTGATCTTGAAGAGGCCGATCGGCCGAGCGTCACCTCCGACACCCAGGGTGTCGCCGGCACTCCCGATATCGTGGCAACTATCCTACGTAAAATCGATGAGGCGGCAGTGTTCGTTGGCGATGTGACCCCATCCTCTTCATCACCGGTGAGGAACACCGAAGGTGTAGTCACCCAAGCGCCATCTTGCGACAGGATCAGCTTCTCGGCCTTGAAT
>CAZLTO010000118.1:0-4979 GCA_964562475.1 uncultured Sphingobium sp.
CTGCTGCACCTTGTAGCCGGCGAGCGCGGCGCTGGCCGGGTTGGTGCCGTGCGCGCTGGTCGGGGTCAGCACGACGCTGCGCTGGCCGCCGTGATCGCGGTGGTAGGCGCGCACCATCTTCATGCCGGTGAGCTCGCCGTGCGCGCCGGCGGCGGGCTGCAGGGAGATCGCGTCCATGCCGCAGCTCTCGGCCAGCATGTCCTGCCGCCCCCAGCGAAGGCCCAACCCCCCCTGCGCCGCCCCCTCCGGCCCGGCGGAGCGGCTTTCCGCCTCAACAGCGCGCAAGGCGCGGCCGCGCCAGTCGAAATAGAACCGGTCTATCGGCGTGCGCGTCTCGATCATGCCGCGAACCGCGCTTTCCATCAGCGCGGTGGTTTGTTCGGCCGTGCCCTCTGCTATCCCCAGCCGCCAGAAGAAGCGACGCCGCATCGCATTGGCATAGAGATCGGGGAAGCGATTGAGCGCATCGACCAGTGGTTCCGTCTCACTCAACGGACGCAGCGATAGCGCCAGTTGCGCGACATCCCAGTGGATCGCCTCCGCCTGCCGCGCGAAGGCGTAGAGCCCCTGATGATCGAAATAGGCGGCGGTGAAGCCCGGCTCCCAATAAGGGGTAAAGCGCCAAGGGCCATAATCGAAGCTCTCGCCGGTGATGTTGATGTTGTCGCTGTTCAGGACACCGTGCACAAAGCCCGCGATCATATAGCTGGCCGCGAGATCCGCCGTGCGCTCGACCACGAGGGAGAGAAGCTGCGCGGCGGGGTTTTCGCCGGGCTGTGCGACATAGAGCTTTGTCAGCGCATAATTGGTGAGCGCGCGGAGCAGACCCTCATCTTCATAGGCCGCTGCGCGCTGGAAGCTGCCGATACGGATATGCGAGTGCGACAGACGCACCAGCACTGCCGCGCGAGTGGGCGAAGGCTCGTCGTTGCGCTGTAACGCTTCGCCGGTCTCGATGAGCGAAAAGGTCTTGGAGGTGTGGACGCCCAGCGCTTCGAGAATCTCGGTCGCCAATATCTCGCGCACCCCGCCTTTCAGGGTCAACCGCCCGTCGCCGAAGCGGCTATAGGGCGTCTGCCCCGATCCCTTGGTGCCAAGGTCCATCAGTCGACCGAGATGATCGCGGAGTTGTGCGAACAGAAACCCGCGTCCGTCGCCTATCTCCGGGTTGTACACGCGGAATTGATGGCCGTGATAGCGCAGCGCCAGCGGCTGGGGCAAAGAGCCGTCCAGCGGCGCAAATCGCCCGAAATGCTCGATCCATTGTGCGTCATCGAGCCTGTCGAGTCCGACGCTCGGAGCCCAGCGATCGTTGCGGAAGCGCAATATATGCTTTGGAAAATCTGCGGGCGCTACCGGATCGGCGAGGCCGTTCAACTCCAGAATATCTTGGGCGGGGCTGTATTTGGCGGGTTGCGGGGTGATAATCATAGGGCAATATGGGGCAGGGCTACCCGAAGGATCAAGTATGGCGCAGTATGAAGACAAATATTGGTGGGCTGCGGATGGCTTGCGCCTGCATTACCGGGAGTATGCGGCGGATGCGGAACATTCGGACCGCCCGGCATTATTATGTCTGCACGGTTTGACTCGCAACGCGCGCGATTATGCCAGTTTTGCGGATCGCTATGCGGGGAAATGGCGCGTGATCTGCCCGGAGATGCGCGGGCGGGCGGAAAGCGCCTATGCCAAGGATCCGATGACCTATGTGCCGCTCACTTATGTGCAGGATCTGGAGCGGCTGCTGACCGATCTTGCGATGAAGCGGTTCGTCGCGGTCGGCACCTCGATGGGGGGCATCATGACGATGATCATGGCGCCCACGCATCGCGATCGGCTTGCGGGCGTGCTGCTGAACGACATCGGCCCGACAATCGAGAAGGCGGGACTGGACCGCATCAAGGCTTATGTCGGCACAGGGGGTAGCCACCAGACATGGGTGCATGCCGCCCGCGCGTTGGCGGAGGCGCAGGCGGCCAATTTCCCCGATTACAAGCTGGAGGACTGGCTGGCGATGGCGAAGCGGCTTTATCGCCACAACAGTAGCGGGCGCATCGTGCTGGATTACGATATGCGCATTGCCGAGCCGTTCAAGATGCCGGGCAATGAGGCGGGCGTAGACATGTGGCCGGTGATGGCGGCATTCAGGGATATCCCCACGCTCATTCTGCGCGGAGAATTTTCCGACGTGATGAGCGACGCAACTGGGCAGCGTATGGTGCGCGAGATCGGGGAGAGTGCCGAATATGCGACCATAGCCCGGGTGGGCCACGCGCCGACCCTCGATGAACCGCAATCCATCGCGGCGGTGGACCGCCTGCTTGAGCCGGTTCTCGCGAGTGGCTGACAGCGATCTGCCACATATTCTGCATCTGCACAGCGGGTTCGACCTTGGCGGCAAGGAAGCGCGCGCGGTGCGGCTGATGAACCATTGGCGCGAGCGGGCGCATCACACGATTATCAGCGCGGATCATGACGCCATGAGCGCGCAGGCGGCGATCGCGGATGCTGTTTCGTGCGATTTTCCGATCGACGCAGCGCCTTCACTGAACGGTATGCCGGGCTTCAGGCGCTACCGCCAATGGGCGCACTATATGCGGGATTTCGATCTTGTCCTCACCTATAACTGGGGCGCGATGGATGGTGTCATGGCGCATCGGCTGTTCGCACCGTTCATGGTGCTGCCGCCGCTTATCCATCATGAGGATGGCTTCAACGAGGATGAGTCGGCGCGCCTGAAACCGAAGCGAAATCTCTTCCGGCAGGCCGCGCTGGCGCGGGCCACTGCGCTGGTGGTTCCGTCTCAGGTGCTGGAAGAGGTGGCGCTGGGCGCATGGGCGCAGCCATCGCGCCGCGTCCACCGGATCGCCAACGGCATCGATGTCGAGTCCTATGCCGTGCCGCCGCATGGCGACGCCATTCCGGGTCTGGTAAAGCGCGAGGGTGAGGTTGTGATCGGCACACTGGCCGGCTTGCGCGCGGTAAAGAACCTGCCCCGGCTGGTGCGGGCTGTCGCGCCGCTCGGGGGTGCGGTGCGTTTGGTAATCATCGGCGAGGGGCCGGAGCGGGAAGCGATCCTCGCCCAAGCCCATGCCCTGGGTATGGAAGATCGTCTCCTCATGCAGGGTTTCCTGCCCCACCCTGCGCGCTATATCGGCCTGTTCGATATTTTCGCGCTGTCGTCGGACAGTGAGCAGTTCCCGATCTCGCTGCTTGAGGCAATGGCGGCTGGACTGCCGGTGGTTTCGACCGATGTCGGCGATGTCCGCAATATGGTCTCGGCAGAGAATCGTCCGTTTATCGTGCCCAAAGAGGATGAGGGACGTTTCGGCGCTATGCTGGCGCGATTGGTGGGAGACGCATCCCTGCGCAGCGCGCTCGGCGATGCAAACAGGGCGAAGGCGCGTGCCGAATTTGGCGAATCGGATATGCTTGCCCGTTATTCCGCGCTTTACGAGCAGGCGATGGGCCGACCCGGCGCGCTTTCCGGCATGCAAATGGGGCGTTCGTAAACGCACTCACTTTTTCCATGCGCATCTGGTAAAACTTGCTATAGGCCGCGTTTCACTGGTGCCCAACGTGTCGTTTCAGGAGCAATAATGGTGTTCAAGGGGTTGAAGCCCATCAATTATGGCGGACGCGAGGTTTGGCCGCTTGTCGAAGGCGGCAAGGGCGTCGCGGTCTCCAACCATAGGAGCTCCGGCGCCTGGGCGGCGGCGGGTGGCATCGGCACGGTCTCCGCCGTCAACGCAGACAGCTATGACAGCTTCGGCAACCCCATCCCGCAAATCTATCGCGGCAAGACCCGGCGGGATCGCCATGAGGAACTGATCGAATATGCAATCGCCGGCGCGGTCGAGCAGGTGAAGCGTGCGTTCGAGATCGCAGGCGGCAAGGGCGCGATCAACATCAATGTGCTCTGGGAAATGGGCGGCGCGCAGCGCGTGCTGCATGGTGTGCTGGAGCGCACCAGAGGCATGGTCGCGGGCGTCACTTGCGGCGCGGGCATGCCCTACAAGCTCAGCGAAATCGCCGCACAATATGGCGTCTATTATCTCCCGATCGTCAGCTCCGGCCGCGCTTTCCGTGCGCTGTGGAAGCGTGCCTATTCCAAGGCCGCTGAGTGGCTGGCGGCGGTCGTCTATGAAGACCCCTGGCTCGCGGGAGGCCATAACGGCCTATCCAACGCGGAAGACCCGCTGAAGCCCGAAGACCCCTATCCGCGCGTGAAGGCGCTACGCGACACGATGCGCGAGGGCGGCATCTCCGACGACGTGCCGATCGTGATGGCGGGCGGCGTCTGGTATCTGCGCGACTGGAACGACTGGATCGACAACCCGGAGCTGGGCGCGATCGCGTTCCAGTTCGGCACCCGTCCGCTGCTGACGCAGGAAAGCCCGATTCCGCAGGGCTGGAAGGACCGGCTGACCAAGCTCCAGGAAGGAGAGATACTACTCCACCGTTTCTCGCCGACCGGATTTTATTCGTCGGCTGTGCGCAACCCGTTCCTGCGCAACCTCGAAGCGCGCTCGGAGCGCCAGATCGCGTTCTCGCTGGAGCAGGCGGGCGACCACACCCACCAGCTCGACGTTGGCGTGAAGGGCAAGAACTTCTGGGTCACACGTGGCGACCTGCTCCGCGCGCGGGAATGGGCATTATCCGGTTTCGATAGCGCCTTAAAAACACCCGATAATACTTTGATTTTCGTGGATGGAAACGAGAAAGCGATCATCCGCAAGGATCAGACGGATTGCATGGGCTGCCTCTCGCAATGCGCCTTCTCCAGCTGGATGGACAGCGAGACCAATTCCACCGGGCGGCTCGCCGATCCGCGCAGCTTCTGCATCCAGAAGACGTTGCAGGACATCGCGCATGGCGGCGACATCGATCAGAACCTGATGTTCGCGGGGCACGGCGCCTATAAATTCGGGCAAGACCCGTTTTACTCCAACGGCTTTGTGCCGACGGTGAAGCAGCTG
>CAZLTO010000119.1:0-4951 GCA_964562475.1 uncultured Sphingobium sp.
TCGGAACCCGCCAAATTACCGAGGACCAGCTGCGTCGCGCCCACACTCGGCGCAGGTTCAACCTGGTCGATCCGGTCCACCTCGACGATGATGCGCTCCACGCCCGCGTCGACCGCGCGGCGCACGGCCTCCTCGATCGATCCTGCGACAGCGATATGATTGTCCTTGATCATCGCCGCATCATAGAGGCCCATGCGGTGGTTGGTCGCGCCGCCGGTCCGCGTCGCATATTTCTCCAGCACGCGCAGGCCGGGAATAGTCTTGCGCGTATCGAGCAGGATCGCGCCCGTGCCCGCGATCTTGTCGACATATTCGCGCGTCATGGTGGCGATGCCGGTCAGATGCTGCACCGTGTTCAAGGCGGACCGCTCGGCGGTGAGCAGCGCGCGCGCAGTGCCGGAAAGCCGGATGAGGTCCGTGCCAGCCGGAACCTTTTCCCCCTCGCCCACCAATATCTCGATCTCGACATCAGGGTCGAGCGCCCGAAAAAACGCCTCCGCCAACGGCAAGCCAGCGACCGTCACCGCATCGCGGCTGTCCATCACGCCGGTAAACCGTGCCTCCGCCGGGATCACACTCTCCGACGTGACATCCCGCCCGCCAGCGCCCAGCGGCCCGCCAAGGTCTTCGGCCAGCGTGGAAGCGATGAAGGCGGGGAGATCGAAATGGGGGAGGGAGAAGGTCATATGTGCTGACTAGCGGATTCTGTTTTCATTGCAATGACTGTGTGAATCACATATAGCTGCCCGATGGAGATCGAGTTCGATGCGGACAAGGATGCGATCAACCGGTTCAAACACAAGCTGCCACTCGCATTCGGCGCGCGGGTGTTTGATGACCCCTATCACGCTCTTTTGCCTTCCTTCCGGCCTCAAGACGGCGAGGACAGATACAAGGCGATAGGGAAGGTTGAAGGGAAACTATATACCGCGGTCTTCGTCTGGCGCGGCGAAATAGGGCGCATGATCTCGGTGCGACGGAGTAACGCAAATGAACAAAGAGAATATGATAGCCATCCCGGCTGACCCCGATGATCCCGAAGACTTCCCGGTCAGTGTTGCTGGGCTGGAACGGGCGAGGATTGGTCGCCGGTTCAGAATATTGCGGCACCGGCTCGGTCTCAGCCAGGAGGATTTTGCGCGCGTATATGGCATCCCGGCGTCCAGCCTGCGCCAATATGAGATCGGGCGCTACATGCCGCCGCCCGCGGTGCGCGCCTATCTCAAGGTGATCGAGGCGGAGCCGGAGGTGGTGAAGCGGGTGATCGCGGGGTAACGATCACCGCGCCTCCGACCTAACATCCCGTCCGCCAGCGCCCAGCGGCCCGCCAAGGTCCTCCGCCAGCGTCGACGCGATGAAGGCGGGGAGATCGAAACCCTCTAGATGAAAAGTTTCAACGAAATTCATAGTGCTCCGATCCCTTATTTGCTTCCTATCGGCAAAACTTTTCCGATTGGGCCAGTGCTGGCATACCAAGTGTAAGCCCTGCTGCTCAGATCTAAAGCATCGCCAAAAACAGTATTATATAGTGACATCTTCCAAATCGTTATCAGGTCATTATCGGTCGCTTGCACCCCTTCATATTGGAAGAGGCCTTCAGCTAATTTTTTATGACATTTCTGCTTACCATTCATTTTCATCATATTGTCGATAAACGGTGCAAACTCTGGTCCGACTATGCCTACCTCGAGATCGGAAGTTTCTGGAGGAAGCAAGAGTTTAAATTCACACCAGCAAAGACCTTTAACGATGAGTTTGTAAAGCTCTTCAATTTTTGAAGCGTCTACATGAAATGTCTTGGCTACCTGTATGTAGCCTTCTGAAGATACTACGATGTCCGATTTGAAACTCTCCGCGAGCTGTTTTCGTAATTTGCGATTTCGATCTAGGCGCTTTGGAACTTGATTGGTGAGAATCTGAGCCGATTTTTCGTGCCTACCACCAAAGGGCAACACAGTAGTAAGATATGTCTCAAGGGCGGATTTTTTATTATTACAATTTTCGCAGGCGGGAACCTTGGGGATACCACTACGCTGTTCCTTAGGGAAAAATGCTCTAGCCACAACGTGGTCTGGACTGGAAGATATGCCTTCACCTAGACAATAAACGCAAGTCTTGCCCGTAAAAGCCTTGCTACTCACCGCGCCCCCAGATCGCCTTGCCCCACGGTTCCGCCTGCCAGTTCCAGCATCCGGTCGAGGCTCTTCTTGGCGCGCAGGCGCAGATCTTCCTCAATCTCGATCCGGGGCGTCAGATCGCGCAGGCAGAGATAGATTTTCTCCAGCGTATTCAATGCCATATAGGGGCAGATATTGCAGTTGCAGTTGCCGTCCGCACCGGGCGCGCCGATGAAAGTCTTCTCCGGCATCGCTTTTTCCATCTGGTGGATGATGTGCGGCTCGGTCGCGACGATCAGCGTGTCGCCCGGCATGGCCTTGGAAAACTCCAATATGCCGCTGGTGCTCCCCACATAATCCGCATGATCCAATATATAGGCCGGGCATTCGGGATGCGCGGCGACCGGCGCTTGCGGGTGTTGCGCCTTCAGTTTGAGCAGCTCCGTCTCGCTGAACGCCTCGTGCACGATGCACACGCCGGGCCAGAGCAGCATGTCGCGCCCGGTCTTGCGCGCGAGATAGCCGCCCAGATGCCGGTCCGGCCCGAAGATGATCTTCTGGTCCTTCGGAATCTGGGCCAGAATCTTCTCCGCGCTGCTGCTGGTGACGATGATGTCGGACAAGGCCTTCACCTCGGTCGAGCAGTTGATGTAGGTGAGCGCGATATGATCCGGGTGCTCGGCGCGGAAGGCGGCGAACTTGTCCGGCGGGCAGCTATCCTCAAGGCTGCACCCCGCGTCCATATCCGGCAACACCACGATCTTGTCCGGCGACAATATCTTCGCGGTCTCCGCCATGAAGCGCACGCCGGAAAAAACGATCACGTCCGCATCGGTCGCCGCCGCCTTTTTGGACAGCTCCAGCGAGTCACCGACGAAATCCGCCAGATCCTGTATTTCCGGCTTCTGATAATAATGCGCCAATATGACGGCATTGCGCTCTTTCCGCAGCCGGTTGATCTCGGCCAGCAGATCGAGCCCCGCAAGGGATTCAACGGGTTGCGCAGTCATTGCCTGATTCCTTCCTTGGGTGCGGCGCAGCGCAATCCGTTTGACGCGCCTTCGTCCGCATGAGACTATATCATAATGTTTGCAGCCTTACGCCGCCGCTATCTCGACATATTGGCGTCGATCTACATTTTCAACGAGCATCGCGGCTATTCGAGCCTGGATCGTGTGCTGGATGCGGTCCGGCGCCGCCATCCCGAGGCTAGGGAGTTCATTGCAGCGGTGGAAAAACACCGCGCCGACGAAGAAAAGCATTACCACATGTTCCGCCGCTATTTCGAGCTTCTGGGCACCAAGCCTTATGCGGTCGACAAAACCTGCGCGCATATTGACCAGCTCATCCGCCTCACCTTCGGCTGCGATATTGACAGGCTGGATACCGATGCCGTGGTCGCGTCGGACGATCTCTTCAACCGTCTGTGCCGGGTGATCGTGCTCACCGAACAACGCGGCATGTGGCAGGTGGACAAGCTGCTCGGCATGAATATCATCCGCGAGGAACGCGCGTTGCATCAGTTGTTCAAGGTGGTGGAGCGGGACGAGCCGAGCCACTGGATGCCTTATGACGAGTGGCTGACGAAGCATGGCGGCAGGCAGGCTTCATGGCGGGAGCGGCTGGCGGACGCCTTCGTACACAAGAGCCTGATCCTCTACAAATTGCCGCTGCTCTATCTCAACCCGTGGCTCAAGCGGCGAACCGACTGGCAGCATGAGAGCGATGCCCGCCCCTGGGGCGCCCCGCAACCGGCCTGAGCTTAATGCCTGAGCTTAATGCTCATCGCTATCGGCATTTTCCGCAGGCTCATCGGCAAATCGGATGGCGAGCTTGACCTTCCTGATCCCTTCGATCTGCATCGGGTATGAAAAGGCAAGCTGGATGAGCAATCGCGTCGTTTCCCGCGCCCGCCCCAGCGTAGCCTCCTCCCGCGCCTGGCTCAGCAGCCCGCCCAGCGCCCCCTTGCGGATCGCGGCTTGCGGGGCGGAGCCGCCGATCTGGCGGATCTGCGCGCCGTCAATCTCCGGCTCGGCTATGGTGAGCGCGGGCAGCGTGATCTTCACCATTCTTTGGTTTTCGTCCCAGACCACGTCGCGCCTGCGGATCGCCCGGTAATCCAGCTCATAGCGCACGGTGGCGGGCACAATCGCGAAACCGCCGCCCATGCTGGAGAGCGCCGGTGCAGGTGAGGGCGGAGGCGGTTTGGCCGCCGCCGCCTCGGTCTTTCCTGCCGCTGGCGCGCCATGCTCGATCGCGGAACCCGCTTTCGGAGCATCCTCTACCGTTGGTTCGGCGACCGCCGCAGGCGCTGCGACGGCCACGACCCGCGTGATATATACGGCTTCCTTGCCGCGCTTCTGGAGCGCCGCCAGCACATTATCCGTAATCGATCCGATGGCCGCCTCTTCCTTCGCCTTTTCCGAGCGAAAGAAATAAAATGCTCCGCCGAAAGCCGCGCCGAACATCACCAGTCCTATGATGATCGGAACAATCAGTTTCTTCATGCCTGCGCGGCCCTCCAGATATCTTCGCGCACATGATGTGCCAGCCCGCGCTGCTGAAGGTCAAGCAGATGTGCGAGCACCGAGCGCGCGGCGGCGGGGTGGAGGCGCGTATCGACGCCCTTGTACATCTCCGGCACCATCTCCGCGATACTGCGCCCTGCCTCGGCCTCGCCCAGATGGCGCAATATCTGGCCCTCGCGGTGCTTGCGGTGGCCCATCATGCCCCGCACCAGCCGTTGTGGGTTTTCCACCGCCTCGCCATGCCCCGGAGAATAGACCGCCTCCTCCCCCTCCAGCATCTTCGGCAGCCACCCCCTATACTCCGAC
>CAZLTO010000120.1:0-4951 GCA_964562475.1 uncultured Sphingobium sp.
GTTCCTGTAGTTGCCAGCTCGTCGGGCGGATCGGCTCGACGTGCAGCTTCATATGCGCCTCGCGCGGGGTGCGCCCGCCTTTCCTGAGGTTGCACGGTGCGCAGGCGGTAGCGACATTTTCCCATGTGGTGCGCCCACCGGCGCGGCGCGGGATCACATGATCGAAGGTCAAATCCTTGAGGCTGCCGCAATATTGACACTGGAACTTGTCGCGCAGGAACAGATTGAAGCGGGTGAAGGCGGGATATTGGCTGGGCCGCACATATTGCTTCAGCGCGATGACCGATGGAATCTTCATCTGGAAGCTGGGGGAATGCACCTCGCGCTCATAGCTGGAGACGATGTCCACCCGATCCAAAAAAACCGCCTTGATAGCGGTTTGCCAGGGCCAGAGGCTCAAAGGGTAATAACTCAGCGGGGTATAGTCCGCATTCAGCACCAGAGCGGGGCATCGCTCCGGGTGCCAATGTTCTTCCAGTCTTATCAGGTCGGGATGATACATAAACGTCTCGTTCCCCCTTGTTGCGCCTGCCTATTCGCCGATAAGCATGACACCGCCATGACAGCATTAACCCTATCCCGTCGTCAAGAGTCTGTGTGATGTCTTTGTCGAAACCACAGCATATTGTGACTCGCTTTGCTCCCAGCCCGACGGGCAGGCTGCATATCGGGCATGCATGGTCGGCGCTGATGGCGATGGATATGGCGCGGTCTGCGGGCGGTGAAATGCGGCTGCGGATCGAGGATATAGACGGCGGGCGCTCGCGGCCCGAGCATGTCGACGGGATCATCGACGATCTGCGCTGGCTGGGCGTGGAGTGGGATGGCGAGGTGGTGTTCCAGTCCGCGCGGCTGGCACTCTATGATACGGCGCTGGCACATCTGAAACGCGAGGGGCTGGCCTATCCCTGCTTCTGCACCCGCGCCGAGATCGCCGCCGAGATCGCCGCGAGCGGATCAGCGCCGCATGGAAATGACGCACCGCTCTACCCCGGCACCTGCCGCCATCTCGATACGGATGCGCGGGCGAAACGCATTGCGCTGGGGGATGGGCATTGCTGGCGGCTCAATATGGATCAGGTGGTGACGCGCGCCGGGCCGCTTCACTGGCAGGATATGGATCATGGCCCTGTCGCGGCGCGGCCGGAACTGGCGGGCGATGTCGTGCTCGCCCGCAAGGACGCGCCGACGAGCTATCATCTCGCCGCGACGCTGGACGACGCCGACATGGGCATCACCCATGTGCTGCGCGGCGACGACCTGATAGCCGCCACCAATATCCACCGGCTATTACAAGCTCTGCTCGATCTGCCGACGCCGCTTTATCGGCATCGCGCGCTGCTGGTCGACGCGAGCGGCAAGCGCCTCGCCAAGCGCACGGGCGGCATATCCCTCGCCGAGTTGCGCGCGCAAGGCATCGACCCCGCCCGCCTGCGCGACGACCTGCGCGCCAATCGCTTTCCGGTTGGCATCCGGCTGGCAAGCGCCTAAAGTGACGGCATGAACATATTTCTCATCCTCCTTCTCATCGCGGCAATGGGCGCGACCCTCTTCATGCTCATCAAGGGCATCGTCACATTCCTCAAGACCACCGAGGAGGACCTCAAATCCGGGCAGAGCGGCCCCAGCGCCTCCGGCCTCAAGCAGAACAAGGCGATGATGGGGCGCATTTTCTTTCAGGCGGTTGCGATCCTCATCATCGCATTGTTGCTGATGATGCGCGGGCACTGACCGCAACAAGATGGTAAAGCTCAACAAGATTTACACCCGCACCGGTGACGACGGCACGACCGGGCTGGTCGATGGCTCGCGCGTAGCGAAGCATGACGCGATCATGCAGGCTGTCGGCGATGTCGACGAGGCGAACAGCGCGCTTGGGCTAGCGATCGCCGCGCTGGGGGCTAGTGAAGAAACCAGCCTGCTCCAGAGCATCCAGAACGATCTGTTCGATCTCGGCGCGGACCTTGCGACCCCAGTTACGGACGGCGCCGATCCGGAATGGGCGCTACGGATCACGCCTGCGCAGGTCGAGCGGCTGGAGCGCGAGATTGATCGCCTGAACGAGGCGCTGCCTGCGCTGGACAGCTTCATCTTGCCGGGCGGCTCCTCGGCGGCGGCCGCCATCCACCTCGCCCGCGCCATTACGCGGCGGGCGGAACGCAGCGTCGTCGCGGCTGCCGAAGGGCGCGCGCTCAATCCCCCGGCGCGCACCTATCTCAACCGTCTGTCTGATCTGCTGTTCGTGCTCGCACGGCATGTGAACAACGCACCGGCGCTCAGCGGCACCGGCGATATCAAATGGATTCCCGGCGCATCCAGATAAACGTCTCTGGATAAATTCACAGGTTGACAGCGCGAGCCAGTTGATGATTGCGGTGCAACATAAACCACGCTAACGGCATTGACGTTTACGCAAACGGAAAGGGAAGAATCATGAGCGCAATCGGAGTTATCGGAGCGGGCCTGATGGGCGGAGGCATCGCGCAGGTCTCGGCGCAGGCGGGCTATCATGTGTTCCTTTCCGACATCGACCTCGCCCGCGCGGAGGCAGGCAAGGCGGGCATCGCCAAGATTCTCGGTAAGCAGGTCGAGAAGGGCAAGATGAGCCAGGCGGACCTCGACGCCGTTCTCGCCCGCATCGAGCCGGTGGCGGACTATGCGCCAATGGCCAAAGCCGAGATCATCATCGAGGCGGCGACCGAGCGCGAGGAGATCAAGGCCAAGATTTTCGAGGCGGTCGGCAAGGTGCTGGCGCCGGACGCAATCCTCGCTTCCAACACGTCTTCCATCTCGATCACCCGCCTCGCCAGCTACGCGACCGATCCGGCCCGCTTCATCGGCATCCATTTCTTCTCGCCCGTGCCGCTGATGCCGCTGGTCGAACTCATCAACGGCCTCGCGACCGCCCCCGAAACCACCAAGAAGGCGCAGGCCTATGGCGACAAGCTCGGCAAGCAGATGATCGTCGCGGCGGACAGCCCCGGCTTCGTCGTCAACCGCATATTGCTGCCGCTCTTGAATGAGGCATTCTTCGCGGTGGGCGAGCGCCTCGCCTCGATCCCGGACATCGACAAGGGCATCAAGCTCGGCCTCGGTCACCCGATGGGGCCGCTGACCCTCGCCGATATGATCGGCCTCGACACGCTGCTCAACGTATTGAAGGTGTTCATGAGCGATACCGGCGACCCAAAATATCGCCCGGCGCCGATCCTCGTCAAAATGATCGAGGCGGGCTGGCTCGGCCGCAAGACCGGCAAGGGCTTTTATGATTACAGCGGAACGGACCCTGTGCCGAGCTTTTGATTGCTCGAAATCAGTTGGTATTTGGCACGGAATGAGTCATCATCCCCTCCGCAAGCGTGGAGGGGTGCACCATGACTGATCCCGAACAGCCTATAGAACAAAGCGACGCAACACCGGGCAGCCGCCCGCCGGCAACGCCGGTCGGCGGGTTCGACTTCAACCGCCCGACCATCATTGCCCTGCTCTATCTCGGTTCGCTGATTACCGGCGTGAGCGGCATCATCGGCGTGATCCTCGCCTATATCTGGAAAGCCGAGCCGCACGAGCCGTGGGAGGCGACGCATTATACCTATCTCATCCGCACCTTCTGGTTCGGCCTTGCGGGATCGGTGCTCGGCGCGCTCACGATGCTCATCCTCATCGGCTTTCTCGTCCTGCTGGCCGTGGGCATATGGGTGCTGGTCCGCTCCGCGGTAGCGCTGATGAAGGCGCAGCAGCGCACGGCGATGCCCGACCCGCAGACATTGCTGATCTGACGCCTAGCCGGGAGGGCGCCTGACAGACAGACCGGGGCCTCTTCCCCCTTGCGCGAATATCCTTTAAGGGGCCGCGCATGAACAACAAACACGCCCCCGAACCCGCCCTGCTGGCGAAGGCAGAAACGCTTGTCGAGGCGCTGCCCTATATCCAGCGCTATGCGGGCGAGACCTTCGTCGTGAAATATGGCGGTCACGCGATGGGCGACCCGGAGGCCGCGCGCGATTTCGCCGAGGATGTGGTGCTGATGAAGGCGGTCGGCATCAATGTCGTCGTCGTGCATGGCGGCGGGCCGCAGATCGGCGCGATGCTGAAAAGGCTGGGCGTCGAATCGCAATTCGTCGGCGGGTTGCGGGTGACGGACGCCGAGACCGCGCAGATCGCCGAGATGGTGCTCGCCGGCTCCATCAACAAGGAAATCGTCGGCTGGATCTCCCAGGCGGGTGGCCGCGCGGTCGGCATCTCCGGCAAGGATGGCGGGCTGGTGCTGTGCGAGAAGGTCGCGGGCAAGCGCGAGGCGGACCCCAATAGCGGCATCGAGCGGCATGTGGATCTGGGCTTCGTCGGCGATCCGGTGAAGGTCGACCGGCGTATCCTCGACAGCCTGACCAGGGATGGCATCATCCCGGTGGTCGCCCCGGTGGGCATCGGCGCGGATGGGCATACTTACAACGTCAACGCGGACACGATGGCGGGCGCGATTGCGGCGGAGCTGAAGGCCAAGCGCTTCTTCCTGCTGACCGATGTGCCCGGCGTGCTCGACAAGCAAGGCGAGTTGATGACCGACCTCGATCCGGCGCGCATTGGCGAACTGCAATCCGACGGCACGATCACCGGCGGCATGATCCCCAAGCTCGACACCTGCGTGCATGCAGTCGAGGGCGGCGTCGATGCGGCGGTGATCCTCGACGGCCGCGTGCCGCACGCGATGCTGCTGGAGATATTCACCCGACGCGGCGCGGGCACGCTGGTGAGAGCTTAAGCCTGATCCGAAACAGGCAGCTTCGCTGCGTTTCGGATATACCGCACCAGCCCTCTCCCCCTCCCAACCTCCCATAGGATACCATATCGGGAGGTTGGGAGGGGGAGAGGGCTGGTGCCGAACGCCGAAATTATCTAATTGGATAATTTCGGTCAAACATTAGGGAGTTTTCATGGTCCTCGCACTGTT
>CAZLTO010000121.1:0-1889 GCA_964562475.1 uncultured Sphingobium sp.
CGTGACGCTGACTCTCGGCCTGTTTTCGCTCACGCAGCTGGAATTCGATCTCAATATCGTCGCGGCGGTGCTGACCATCGTCGGCTATTCGATCAACGACAAGATGGTGATCGACGACCGCATCCGCGAGAATATGCGCAAATATCGCAAGATGGACATGAAGGCGCTGATCGATCTTTCCGTCAACGAGACGCTGCCGCGCACGGTGATGACCTCGCTGACCGTGATGCTGGCGCTGGGTGCGCTGCTGATCTTCGGCGGGCATGTGCTGATGGGCTTCACCGCCGCGATGTTGCTCGGCATCGTGGTCGGCACCTATTCGTCGATCTATGTGTCGTCCTCGCTGCTGATCTCGCTGGGTTTGACGCCCGAATCGGCGATGAAGAAGGCGAAGGCCGCAGACATCGCGCAGGGGGCAGAGCGGATCGGCCCGTCGGCCTAGGGATTCTTGCCCGCAATCTGCTGGAGGTGCTCTACCAGCGCATCGCCGTTCGTCGACCATGTAAACCGCAGCGCGGCCTTGCGGACGACGGTGCGGTTGGGCGTCTCTGAGAGCATTTCCTGCAATGCAGTTGTCAGTGCTTCGGGCGTGCGCTCGACAATGCGCCCGGCCTCAGTATCCGTCAGCAATTCCCGCGCGCCGCCGACATCGCTGATCGCGATCGGCGTGCCGCAGGCCAGCGCCTCGACCCACGCATTCGCCAGCCCTTCGGAGGCGGAGGGCAGCGCCATCACATCCGCCGCGCAATAGATGGCGGGGAGATCCTCATGTGGCACTGTGCCGAGAAAACCGACGCGCTCCGCCACGCCCAGCTCCTCGGCGAGCTTCTGATAGGCGTCCCGATCCGGCCCATGTCCCACCAGAAGCAGGGTGGCGCCCGGCAGGTCGGCCAGCGCACGGATCAGCAAATCCTGCCCCTTGCGGGTCATCAATGTGCCGACGCTCAGGATGACGGGGCCGTCGAGATGAAACTTCGCCTTCGCCGCCGCGCGATCCTGCGGTGCGAACCGATCGAGATCGACGCCGGTATAATGGACACGTATTTTATCCGCCTCCATCCCCAGTGCGACCATCGAGCGCTTCATCGCTTCCGATACCGCCAGCAAGCCCGTTGCATCGCGCCCCGCCTCGCGGATCGCCTTGCGCGTGGCGGGCAGGCGGCCCCAGTAATGGATGTCCGTGCCGCGCGCCTTCACCGAATAGGGAATACCGAGCCGCTGCGCCGCAGCCCGCGCCACCGGCCCGTCAGGATAGAAATAGCTCGCGTCGATCACATCGAAGGGTGCCTGCGCATGTAGATCGCGCACCAAGGGCCAGATCGCGCGGGTCATGCTCGCGATGGTGAAGCGCCCCGCGAGCTTGGGGATAACGGTGAAGCGCGGGCGGTGGACGGTGAGATTGCGCCAGTGTTCTGTCTGCGGTAGCGCGGTGAGTGCCGCGTAATGGGCATGGCGGGAGAGCGGCCAGGGAGCGATGCCAACCGGTGCAATGACTGTTACCTCTACGTCCTCGCGGCTTGCCAGTTCACGATATTGCCGCTCCACAAACCCCCCGAAATTGGGGCGCGTCATATCCGGGAACAGCGTCGATAGGGCGAGCACGCGCAGGGTCATGCCCGCAGCCATAGCATGAATTGGTTAACAGGTGAGGGGATCGTCTTGCCTGATGTCGCTTTTACAGCCCGCGCAACAGCCTGGTCGCGACCGCGGCCCAGGGCGGATCGGTCAAAATCTGTTGGCGTGCATGGGGGATCAGCGGCAGAATCTGTAGGCGCTCGCCCTCGCGGCCGATCAGCCTGCCGAACAGAAACCGCCCGCACGGGCCCGGGAATAGCGCGTTCCGGGTTGGACGGGGGGGCGTAAGGCCGTGGGATAAAGGGGGGCCCCGA
>CAZLTO010000121.1:1899-4942 GCA_964562475.1 uncultured Sphingobium sp.
GGTGCACCAGCCCTCGTCCCCCGCGCGATACTCGCCAATGCTGGCCATGATCCGCAGGCCGACCATATCCCCCTCGATCAGCGGCGCGACGAAGTGCGACGGCCGCGCCGGGGCATAGGCGCCATCGGCGCCCAGATAGGCGGCGACCGGGATATGCTCCTTGCCGGGGAGATCGACGAGATCGGCCGCCGTAACCCCCAATGCCTGCGCGATGCGGTTGAGCCAGCCGATCGAGACGGTGCGGGTGCCGGTTTCCAGCCGCCCGATGGTCTGCGCGGTCGTTATCGGTTCGCAGCGCTTGGCGACATCGTCCAGCGTCATGCCCTTGGCGCGACGGACTTCGCGGATACGGGTTATCATCTTGCGGCCATCCTTTAACCTATCTGGTTTTTTATGCTTTCCTACACTCCGCGCCCAATGGCAAGCGGCTGTTGCGCAGTGAAGGAGATTTTATGCCCGCATCACCCAATTATATCGACCAGACCATCGAAGACCCTGCCGGAGAAATGCAGCAGGTGCGCATCCATATCGGCGAATCGCCCTTGCTGTGGCTTTATGCGCGCGGGCATCTCAATGAGCGGCTCTATCTGGCGGGGGAGCGGCTGCGGCAGGACTGGGAACGGGCAGGGCTGGGGGCGCGGGTGACGATGGCGTGGGATGTTGCGCCGCCTTCGCGTGGGAAGCGCGGCGCTCCGGCTCCGGCCTCACCCGGCCATGCGCAGATTTCCGCCAAGGCGCATTTTTACGCCGCGCTGGACCGTGCCGGGCCGGGGCTGAAGGACATTCTCTGGCGCGTGGTATGCGCGGGCGAGGGACTGAGCGCGGCAGAGCGGGCGCTCGGCTGGCCCACCCGCGCGGCAAAGCTGGTGCTCGGCTTCGCACTGGAACGGGTGGCGGACTATTATCGGGTGGGGTGAGGGGCTACTTCCCCAATCCTTCCGCCATCTCGGCCAGTTCCAGCCAGCGTTCCTCGGCGGCGTCTTTTTCCGTTCGCGCTTTCTCGATTGCGGCCATCAGCGCGGCGAAGCGGGCGGGGTTTTTTGTGTAGAGATCGGGATCGGCGAGCGCCGCTTCATCGCGCGTGATCTGCGCCTCCAGTTCCGCGATACGCACGGGCAGCAGGTCGTAGTCCCGCTGATCCTTGTAGCTCAGCTTGGCGGCCTTTGGCGGCGGGGGTTGTGGAGTCTGCCCACCCCCGGCCCCGCCCGCTTGCGGGAGGGGAGTTTTCGCCTTCGCCGCCACGGGCTGGCGGCGCTGTTTCTCCCAGTCCTCATATCCGCCCGCGACGATGTCCACCCGGCCAGAGCCATCCAGGCCCAAAGTTACCGTCACCGTCTTGTCGAGAAAGTCGCGGTCATGGCTGACGATCAGCACGGTGCCCGCATAATCGGCGATCACCTCCTGCAACAGGTCGAGCGTTTCAAGATCGAGGTCGTTGGTCGGTTCGTCGAGCACCAAGAGGTTCGATTCGCGCGCGAATTCGCGGGCCAACAAGAGCCTCGAGCGCTCGCCGCCGGACAATGTGCAGACGCGCGCGTCCGCCAGCTTGGGATCGAACAGGAACTCCTTCAGATAGCCCTGCACATGCTTCTTGACCCCGCGCACCTCGATCCAGTCGCCGCCCTCGGCGAGCACGTCGCGCACACGCTTTTCCGGCGCCATCAGCTTGCGTTGCTGGTCTATGACGATGCCGTCGAGGGTTTTCGCGCGCGTTACCGTCCCTTCGTCGGGCGAGAGTTCACCCGTCAGCAGCTTCAGCAGCGTCGGCTTGCCGGTGCCGTTGCCGCCGACAAGGCCGATCCCGTCGCCGCGCTGGATGCGCAGCGAAAAAACCTTTATGATTGTGCGCTCGCCGAAACGCTTTGTCACAGTCTCGGCGACGATCACGCTCTTGGTCTTCACCTCATCATTGACGATGGCGAGCTTCGCCGTGCCTTGCGGCCCCAGCATGGATGCGCGCTGCGCCCGCATCTCGTAAAGCTTGGCGAGCCGCCCCTGATTGCGCTTGCGCCGCGCGGTGACGCCGCGCTCCAGCCAGTGCGCCTCCAGCTTGAGCTTAGCATCGAGCTTGTCCGCCGCGCGTGCTTCCTCGGCATAGACCTTCTCCATCCACGCCTCGAAACCGCCAAAGCCGATCTCGTTGCGTCTGAGGCTCCCCCGGTCGAGCCACAAGGTCTGGCGGGTGAGGCGCGTGAGGAAGGTGCGGTCATGGCTGATGACGATAAACGCGCCGGTATAGCGCTTGAGCCAGTCCTCCAGCCAGTCGATGGCGGCGATGTCGAGATGGTTGGTCGGCTCGTCGAGCAGCAATATGTCGGGTTGCGAGGCCAGCGCCCGGCAGATCGCGGCGCGGCGGCGCTCACCTCCGCTCGATGTCGCCGCTTCGCGGGAAAGATCTATGCCGATCTGGTCCGCTATCGCCTCCACCTCATGCGCGGGCGGCGCATCCGGGCCTTTCAGCGCGAAATCATGCAATGTCGCATAGGCCGAAACATCCGGGTCCTGCTCCAGCATCACAACATGCGTTCCCGGCACGATCGAGCGGCGGCCCCGGTCCGCCTCGATCTCGCCGGCGATGAGCTTCAGCAGCGTCGTCTTGCCCGCGCCGTTGCGGCCGATCAGCGTCAGCCGGTCCCGCTCGCCGATATAGATATCGAGATCCTGAAACAGCCAGCCTGCGCCCTGAACCAGCCCCAGGCCTTCATAGGAGAGTATCGGTGCAGCCATAATGATCGGGCTGCTAGGGCAGGGCGGGCCTCGCGGCAAGCCTTTCAAGACGCTGACCGCATTATTCACCGCTTGTTCAAGGGGGTATAGTTATGACACAAGCATGACGATGATCCGCCGCCTGTTTCTCTCCTGCATGATGGGCCTGTCCGCTTTCGGTGTCGCTACGATGCCGGATGCGGCCGCGCTTGGCCCCAAGGATGAACAGGATGCCGCGCGCCGAGCGATGCTGGAGGGGCGGGTGATGCCTTTCGCCGTGATCAAGCGGCGGATGGAAGGCGAGATGGGCGATGCTACCTATCTGGGTTCTGAATTT
>CAZLTO010000122.1:0-4936 GCA_964562475.1 uncultured Sphingobium sp.
CTGCGCACGGATCGCGCGGGGCTGGCCGACTATCAGCGCCGCTTCCGCCACATCATGTTCGACGAATATCAGGACACCACCAGCCCACAATATCTCTGGCTGCGGCTGCTGGCGCAGGAACGCAAGAATATCTGCTGCGTGGGCGACGACGACCAGAGCATCTATTCATGGCGTGGTGCTGAAGTGGCGAACATATTGCGCTTCGAGCGCGATTTCCCCGGCGCGAAGATCGTGCGGCTGGAGCAGAATTACCGCTCCACGCCGCATATCCTCGGTGCGGCCTCCGGCGTGATCGCGGGCAACGCCGAGCGGCTGGGCAAGACGCTGTGGACAGCGGTGGATCAGGGCGAAAAGGTGCGCGTGCTCGGCGTCTGGGACGGCGCGGAGGAAGCCCGCACCGTGAGCGAAGAGATAGAGCAGCGGCACATGGACGGGCAACCGTTCGATGATTTCGCGATCCTCGTGCGCGCGCAGTTCCAGACCCGCGAGTTCGAGGAGCGGTTCCTGCAAATCGGCCTGCCCTATCGTATCGTCGGCGGCTTTCGCTTTTACGAGCGTGCCGAGATCCGAGATGCACTCGCCTATCTACGCCTTGTCGCGCAACCGGCGGACGATCTCGCGTTCGAGCGCATCGTCAACGTGCCGAAGCGCGGACTGGGCGACAAGGCGATGGAGAGGCTTCATCGCCTCGCGCGGGCCGAGGGAGTTACGCTCTCGAGGGCCGCGGCGCTCATTCTCGACAGCGATGAACTGACCCCGCAGGCGCGGCGCGCGCTGGGCAACTTCGTCTCCGGCATCGCGCGCTGGCGCGACATGGCCTCCGCCCTGCCGCATGCGGAGCTGGCACGGATCATCCTTGAGGAAAGCGGCTATACCGCGATGCTTCAGGCCGAGAAGACCGCCGAGGCGGCAGGAAGGCTGGAAAACCTCTCCGAGCTCGCGCGCGCGATGGAGGAGTATGAGACGCTGGGCGCGTTTCTGGAGCATGTCAGTCTGGTGATGGACAATGACGCGGCCGAGGATGATCGCAAGGTCACTATCATGACGATCCACGGCGCGAAGGGGCTGGAGTTCAACCATGTGTTCCTGCCGGGATGGGAGGAAGGCGTGTTCCCCTCGCAACGCGCGCTCGACGAAGGCGGCGTTACAGCTCTGGAGGAAGAGCGCCGCCTTGCCTATGTCGCGATTACGCGGGCGCGGCGGCGCTGTGTGATCCTCCACGCCGCCAACCGGCGCATCTACGGGCAATGGACCAGTTCAATCCCCTCGCGCTTCATCGGCGAGCTGCCGCCAGAGCATATCGACGAGCAGAGCAGCGTCACCGGCGGCGTGAACCTGTGGCGCACCAACTGGATGGAGCGGCCCGATCCGTTCGCCCATGTCGCGATGAGCGGTACGCGTGGCCCCGGCTGGCAGCGCGCGGCGCAGGCGGGCGGCGTAGGCAAGCCCGATGTCCATGCGCGCGAGGCGCGCCCCGCTATATCGGTCGCCGCAAAGGCGCGAGACGATCTCTCCGTCGGTATGCGGATTTTCCACCAGAAATTCGGCTATGGCATTATCGCCGCTCAGGACGGCAACAAGCTGGAGATCGATTTCGAGACCGCCGGGCGCAAAAGGGTGATCGACAGTTTCGTGAGCGTGGCTTGAAGTTTTTCTCGCGCCGATCCAAGATTTAGGCGGTTGTCGGAAAAGCGATCAGCGTGCACAGAAAAGGCATGAGCGCCTCACCTGCCCCCACCCATCCCCTGCATGTGCGCGATTTCCGGCTCTACCTCGTCGCCCGGTTTGCGACGATCATCGGCCAATATGGCTTGCTGCTCGTCATTGCCTGGCAAGCCTATTCCACCGCGCGGCTGACGATGGATACCAATGCGGCGGCGGCGCAGCTCGGCTTGATCGGCCTGATGCAGTTTCTGCCGCTGTTTCTGTTGACCCCTGTCTCCGGCTGGGCGGCGGACCATATCGACCGGCGCAAGGTCGCGATTGCTTCCGTGCTGTTGCAAATGATCTGCACCGCGATTCTGGGCGTAGCGACCTATGAGGGGCGGGTATCCCTGCCGTTGCTGTTCACCATTGCGGCCTTGCTGGGGGTGTCGCGCTGTTTCGGCGGCCCTGCCTACAGCTCCATGGCGCCGCGCCTGCTGCCCAAGGAGCTGGTGCCCGCAGCCGTAGCGATGAGCGCGCTGACATGGCAATCGGGCATGATTACAGGGCCAGCGCTGGGCGGCTATGTCTATTCGATCCGCCCGTGGCTGCCGCATATGCTCTCGGTCGGCATGTTCATCATCGCGATCACCGCGACGCTGCTGCTGCCCCGCATGCCGCCGACACAGGCGGACGAGCAGCGTCACCCGTTGCGGCAGATGGCGGATGGTCTCGTCTATGTCCGCACCAACCGGCTCGTGCTGGGCGCTATCACGCTCGATCTGATGGCGGTATTGCTGGCCGGATCGACCGCGCTGCTGCCGATCTATGCCCACGATGTTTTCCATGCCGGGGCGGATGCGCTGGGTGGGCTGGCGGCGATGACCGGGATCGGCGCGGGGCTGACCGCGCTCTATTTCGGCTTCAAACCGCCCACGCGCGATGTCGGCAACAGGATGCTGCTCGCGGTGGCGGGCTTTGGCGCGGCCTCGGTGCTGTTCGGCAGCACGGCGTTCATGCCCATTGCGATCGGCATGCCTGTCGCCTTCGCCGCCCTGTTCCTGTGTGGCGCGACAGACATGTATTCCGTGTTCGTGCGCCAGACGCTGATCCAGGTTTACACGCCCGATGAAATGCGCGGGCGGGTGAGCAGCGTATCGCAGCTCACCATCTCGGCGTCCAACGAACTGGGCGAGGCGGAGTCGGGATTCGTGGCGGCTCTCATAGGCCCGGTGGCGACCGTGATCGCAGGCGGCATCGGCGCTATCGCCGTAGTCGCATTATGGTCCCGCCTTTTCCCCGAGATAGGGCTTGCACGAAACTTCGACGCAGCGAACAATGCACCCAAAGACCAACCGCAGGAGAATCAGGCATGATAGTGGCCAACATCCTCGAAACTATCGGTAATACCCCGCATATCCGCATGAGCCGCCTGTTCGCGGGTGCAAATGTATGGATCAAGTCCGAGCGGGCGAACCCCGGCGGCTCGATCAAGGATCGCATCGCGCTCTCGATGATCGAGGCGGCGGAAGCCTCGGGCGATTTGAAACCCGGCGGCACGATCATCGAGCCGACATCGGGCAACACCGGCATCGGCCTCGCGATGGTCGCGGCGGTGAAGGGGTACAAGCTCGTCCTCGTGATGCCGGAGAGCATGTCTCTCGAACGCCGTCGGCTGATGCTCGCTTATGGCGCGAGTTTCGACCTCACCCCGCGCGAAAAGGGCATGAAGGGCGCAATCGAGCGTGCGCTGGAGCTGGTGGCGCAGACGCCGGGCGCATGGATGCCGCAACAGTTCGAGAACCCCGCCAACATCGACGTGCATGTGCGCACCACGGCGCAGGAAATTCTGGCCGATTTCACGGATGCGCCGCTGGATGCGCTCATCACCGGCGTCGGCACCGGAGGGCATATCACCGGCACGGCTGAGGTGCTGAAAAAGGCATGGCCGACCCTAAAGGTGTTCGCTGTGGAGCCGACGCTCTCCCCGGTCATCAGCGGTGGGGCGCCCGGCCCCCACCCGATTCAGGGCATCGGCGCGGGGTTTATTCCCGCCAACCTGCATACGCAGTTGCTGGATGGCGTGATTCAGGTCGATCCGGCCGACGCCAAGGAGATGGCGCGCCGCGCCGCGCGCGAGGAAGGTATGCTGGTCGGCATCTCGTCCGGAGCCACCCTCGCCGCTATCGCGCAGAAACTGCCGGAGCTGGGCGCGGGCGCGAAGGTGCTCGGTTTCAACTATGATACCGGCGAGCGGTATCTTTCCGTGCCGGACTTTTTGCCCGAGTGACTTGGCTCATCTGTCCGCGAACATCTCGGGCGGCAGGGCCATCAGACTCTCGGCCCCGCCTTCCAGCTTGCGGCGCAGCGAACCGGCATCGGGCAGGATCCGCTCGGCATAGAAGCGCGCGGTGGTGAGCTTCGCCTCAAGCCAGGCGGCATCCTCAGCAGCCCCAGCATCCAGCCGCTCCGCCGCCGCCTTCGCCATGCGCAGCCACATCAGGCCCACGGCGACGATGCCCATGATGTGCATATAATGATGTGAACCAGCCCCGGCATTGTTGGGGTTGGTCATGCCGTTCTGCATCAGCCACATGGTCGCGGCCTGAAGCTGGCCGTTCGCCTTTTCGAGCGCCTCGGCAAAGCTGGCGGTGCGCGGGTTGCCCTTGGCGGCGGCGACTTCCTCGGCAATGATCTTGAAGAACGCCTGCAGCGCCCGCCCGCCGTTCTGCGCCAGCTTGCGGCCGACAAGGTCCATCGCCTGCACGCCGTTCGCGCCCTCGTAGATCTGGGCGATGCGGGCGTCGCGCACATATTGCTCCATGCCCCATTCGACGATGTAGCCATGCCCACCATAAACCTGCTGGCAGTTGACCGCCACCTCGAAGCCCTTGTCCGTGCCATAGCCCTTGATGACCGGAGTGAGCAGCGAGATGAGATCGTCCGCCGCCACGCGCTCCTCCTCCGTCGGCGCGAGATGAACGAGGTCCACCTGCAACGCGCCCCACAGCATCAGCGCGCGCAGCCCCTCGGTCAGTGCCTTCGCTTCCATCAGCATGCGGCGCACATCGGGGTGAACGAATAGCGTATCCGCTTTCTCGTTCGGCTCGGCGGGGCCAGTCAACGCCCGGCCCTGCCGCCGGTCGTGCGCATAATGCACCGCGTTCTGATAGGCGATCTCCGCCTGCGCCAGCCCTTGCAGGCCGACACCGAGGCGCGCGTCGTTCATCATGATGAACATCGCGGCCAGACCCTTGTTCTCCTCGCCCACGAGCCAGCCGGTCGCGCCGTC
>CAZLTO010000123.1:0-4909 GCA_964562475.1 uncultured Sphingobium sp.
TTGGGCTAAAAAAGGCAGGATGGCCGAGGCAGGCGCGCCGCGGCCATCCTTATATGTTACCAGCGATAGTGGCTGAACGCGCGGTTGGCTTCCGCCATGCGGTGCGTGTCTTCGCGCTTCTTGACCGCATTGCCGCGGTTGTTGGCGGCGTCCAGCAACTCACCCGAAAGACGGGCGGCCATCGTGGTTTCGCTGCGGCCGCGCGCTGCTGTGATCAGCCAGCGGATCGCGAGCGCCTGCGCACGCTCAGGGCGAACCTCAACCGGAACCTGATAGGTGGCGCCACCGACGCGGCGGCTGCGGACCTCGATGCCCGGCTTCACATTGTTGAGCGCATCGTGGAAGAGACCGATCGGGTCCTTCTTGGCCTTGGCTTCGACCGACTCCAGCGCGCCATAGACGATCTGCTCGGCGACGGCCTTCTTGCCGTCCAGCATCACGCTGTTCATGAACTTGGAAAGCACCTGATCCTTATACTTGGGATCGGGCAGGATGATGCGCTTTTCGGGGCGACGACGACGTGACATGGTGTGTTCTCCCCTCGCTTACTTAGGACGCTTCGCGCCGTATTTGGAACGGCTCTGCTTGCGGTCCTTGACGCCCTGCGTGTCGAGCACGCCGCGCAGCACATGGTAGCGCACACCGGGAAGGTCGCGCACACGGCCGCCGCGGATCAGCACGACGCTGTGCTCCTGCAGGTTGTGGCCCTCGCCCGGAATATAGCTGATGACCTCGCGCTGGTTCGTCAGGCGCACCTTGGCGACCTTGCGGAGCGCCGAGTTCGGCTTCTTCGGGGTTGTGGTATAAACGCGGGTGCAAACGCCGCGCTTCTGCGGGTTCGCTTCCATCGCAGGGACCTTCGACTTGGCCTTCTGCGGTTCACGGCCCTTGCGGACCAACTGGTTAATCGTTGGCATGAAGCCCTTCACCTTCTCAGTTACCTTACCGCTACCCGCTCCGCGCCGCCATTGCTTATCGCAACAACAATGGCCCCGGTGGTCGAAAGACCCCTGGACCCGCAAAACAAGCCGGCAATGTTCAGCTCTAATGTTTGACCCGCTTGTCGGCATTTCGGAACAGCGCGAATCCATAAATCTGGACAGCGGGAATCCCTCGATACTGGCCGCGAGGCAGCGCGCCCTATAGCGATGCCACCCCCTGCGGTCAAGCGCGCAGCTGAAGCTTTGGCGAGGGGAATGATGAGCGGATCACCGCCCTGCCCTCTTTTTCCCGAGTCGCACCTGAAACCAGGCGAGCCTGGTTAATGCCCTAGGCGATTCTGGCCGGAGCGGCTTCGACTCATCGCGCGATTCACCCGATTCGCCCTGAGTCCACCGCCCGGATTCGATTCATGGGGATTCCTTTGTTACGCGCACCGATCGGCCTCGGGGGCCATAAAACATAGTGACGGGGTCGTCTTGAACACATTTGGAATGAGCCGCCTACGGGATATGTACGAGCGGCTGAACAGGATTTTCGCGGACAAGGAAGTGTTCTTCCGCAGCGGAGGCGAGGTGCGCTTCCTGCGTATCAGCCGCACGGTGCAGATCAGCGCTGCCGCTATGCTTGCCGCCGTGCTGCTCGTCTGGCTCGTCGCCACAGCCGCGATGCTCTATGGTCAGGCCAGCGTCGCGCAGGACCGCGCCGCGATGGACGCCAGGGCAAAGCAGATCGCCGCCGAGGCGCGCAGGGTAAACTTCTTCAAGCGCGCCGCAGACGACATCGCCACCGATCTCGACCGCCGCCAGAACGCGCTCGACGATATGGTAAAGAGCCAGTTCGGCCCCACTTCAGGCGCGGACGCCGCCGCCCTGCTTGGCAAGAACGACAAGGCTTCTGATACAGCCCCCGCCAAAAAGCTGAGCGATGCCACTCCAGCGGCTTCCGCCTCTCCCGCTTCGGCCGTCAGCCGCCTGAAAGCTATCGCCGAGCGCCAGACGCATTTCGCCCAGCGGCTCGCCACCCTGATCGACCAGCGCTCCGCCAAGGCGGAGGCGGCAATCCGCAGCTTTGGCTTGAACCCTAAGCAGATTGCAAACAGCGCGCGCACCGCGCAGGGCGGCCCGTTCATTCCATGGTCGCAGTCCGACATCGCCGAGGATGAGGCATTGAGTGCGCTCGCCAAGTCCCTTGCTCGGCTCAACGCGCTGGAGCAGGGCCTCGCCGCGATCCCGTCAGGCCGACCGACCGCCAGCCCGATGCTTACCAGCTCATACGGCTATCGACGCGATCCGTTCAACGGGCAGGCGGCATTCCATGCGGGTGTCGATTTTCCCGGCAGCTATGGCCAGCCGATCCTCGCCGCCGCCGCGGGCCGCGTCGTCTATGTCGGCCAGCGGCAGGGCTATGGCAATGTGGTGGAGGTAGACCACGGCCACGGCATCCTCACCCGCTATGCCCATCTTTCGCGCTTCGGCGTGCGCCCCGGCGCACTTGTGCAGCGCGGCGACGCGATCGCCCGCATGGGCTCTACCGGCCGCTCGACCGGCACGCATTTGCATTTTGAAGTCCGCGTCAACGGCAACGCCATCAACCCAGCCCGCTTTCTGGAGGTTCGACAAGATGTTCTCCAAACTCAGCAAATCGCCAAACAACGCATCGCCCGCGTCCGTTCAGCCGACGAGGTCCGCCGTGTCGGGTAAGTCCACTTTCTCGATCCTCGGTTCCGACGTTGCGGTGAAGGGCGACATCCGCGCCGCGACGGACCTGCATATCGACGGCGAGGTTGAGGGCGACATCATCTGCGCCTCGCTGGTGCAGGGTTCGGAAAGCCGCATCAAGGGCAGCATCGCCGCCCAGGCTGCGCGCCTCTCCGGCCATATCGAGGGCGCAATCTCGGTCGGCGAACTGGTGATCGAGGCAAGCGCCCGCATCACCGGCGATGTCACCTATGAGAGCATCAGCGTCGCTCCGGGCAGCCAGGTCGACGGGCGCTTCACCCATCGCCGTGGCGCTGGCTCCGCCGCTGGCAGCACCGCTCCTGCGGAACTGAAGCTGGTCGGCGGCGAGGACAGCGCGACCGCCTGAGCTTTACTTGGTCTGCCGCTCCACCGTGGCACGGATCGCCATTGCCTCACCGTGCTGACTGCGTACCGCCGAACCGGCGACGACCTTGCCCTTGGCGGCGACAGAATCCTGGCTCTGAAGCAGGAAATATCCCGCAACGCCTACCAGAATCAGCATCAACAGGGAAAGCAGCATGACGGCGATATTGCTGCCGTCGCGCTCGAAAATGGCGGCGCGCTGCGGCGCGTCCGTGTTTACGGTTCGAGGCAATTTTCCCTCCGTATGGCGACCCACGGAGGATACGTGCGCGAAACCCATGAGTTCCGCCTGTTGCGACGAGCCGAGTCAGGGCTGCGTCAGCCCGAGAAATCTGCCCCTTCGCCTGCCTCGAGCGGGTCCGGGCCGAAGCGGTTTGGCCCGCGCGTGCCGCCCATCACCATCAGCACCAGCAGCCAGATCGCGCCGATCAGCGGCAGGAACGCCAGCAGCATCCACCAGCCCGAACGGTCCGTGTCATGCAGCCGCCGCACCGCCACCGCGATCGAGGGAATAAGGGTGCCCAATGCGAACAGCCCGATCAACGGCCCGCCCTCATGCGCTGCGCCCGCGCCCATATTCCAGCCGTTGCTATAGGCCCAATCGCGCGTGGAACCGAGACCGAGCATGGACTCGACAATGCCGAGGCCGATCATGCACAGCAGCAGGAACAGCACATACATCCAATATTCCTTGGGCCGCGCCCGACCTGAAAATTTGGCATAACGTTTGAGGGGCAGGGTCATCCAGTTCATCGGCATCCTCCTGTTTTGCGCGCCTTAATTAATGGGCGCAGTCCGACGATAGCTCAAAGCCTCGGCAATGTGTAGCCGCCCGACAGTCTCGACCCCGGCGAGGTCAGCGACGGTGCGCGCGACCCGCAGCACCCGCGTATAACCGCGCGCGGAGAGCTTCATCGCCGCCGCCGCATCGGCGAGCAGCCTCCGCCCGGCGTCATCGGGCGTCGCCACCGCGTCCAGCAGATCGCCATCGGCTTCCGCATTGGTGCGCGGCCCCTGCCCTTCATAGCGCGCGGTCTGGAGGGAGCGCGCCCGCGCCACCCGCGCCGCGACCTCGGCCGATCCCTCGGCGGGAGGCGGCAGGCTCAGGTCCGCCGCGCTCACCGCCGCGACATCGACGTGAAGATCAATGCGGTCGAGCAGCGGCCCGGAGAGCTTCGCCTGATAATCCGCCGCGCAGCGCGGCGCGCGGGAGCAGGCGAGCGCCGCGTCGCTGATATGGCCGCAGCGGCACGGGTTCATCGCCGCGATGAGCTGCACCCGCGCAGGAAAGGTCACATGGCTGTTCGCCCGCGCGATCGTCACTTCCCCCGTTTCGAGCGGCTGGCGTAAGCTGTCCAGCACCGCACGTTGAAACTCCGGCAGCTCGTCGAGAAACAACACGCCCAGATGCGCGAGACTCACCTCGCCGGGCTTGGCGCGCAGCCCGCCGCCGACCAGAGCCGCCATCGACGCGCTGTGATGGGGGCTGCGAAACGGCCGCGCCCGCGTCATCCGCCCGCCCTCCAATGTGCCCGCGACTGATGCCACCATTGAGACTTCCAACGCCTCGGCGGGCGTCAGATCGGGCAAGATGCCGGGCATGCAGCTCGCCATCAGCGACTTGCCCGCGCCAGGCGGCCCGCTCATCAGCAGATTATGCCCGCCCGCCGCCGCGATCTCCAGCGCGCGCTTGGCACTCTCCTGCCCCTTCACCTGCCGCAGGTCCGGCCCCGGCGCGCGGCTCTCCACTTCGCCCGGCTCCGGCGCGCGGAGCAGACCCTGTCCCTTCAGATGATTGATAAGCGACAAGAGGCTCGGGGCGGCGAGCACCTCGACACTGCCCGCCCACGCGGCCTCCGCACCCT
>CAZLTO010000124.1:0-4902 GCA_964562475.1 uncultured Sphingobium sp.
GATCATGGTCTCGCCCAATGGCGTCGACATGGCGATGTTTGGTGATCCTGTGCCGCCGGACCCGGAATTGCGCGCACACCTCAAGCTGGAGGATGCCGAGGTGATCGGCTTTATCGGCAGCTTTTATGATTATGAGGGGCTGGATGATCTGATCGCCGCGATGCCGATTCTGGTGGCGGCGCGTCCGCGCGCGAAGCTGTTGCTGGTCGGCGGCGGGCCAATGGAGACGGCGTTGAAGGCTCAAGCGGAGGCGTCTGCGGCGAGCGAGGCGATCCGCTTCGTGGGGCGGGTGCCGCATGAGGAGGTCGAGCGATATTATGCGCTGACCGATATTCTCGCCTACCCGCGTAAGGCGCAGCGGTTGACCGAGCTGGTGACGCCCTTGAAGCCGCTGGAGGCGATGGCGCAGGGCAGGCTCGTCGCGGCGTCATCGGTCGGCGGGCATCGGGAGCTGATCGAGGATGGGGTGACGGGAACCTTGTTCGCGCCCGACGATCCCGCAGCAATAGCGGATGCGCTGACGGCTTTGCTGGAGGATCGCGCGGGTTGGGACACGCGCCGCGCGCAGGCCAAAGCCTTTGTCGAAGACAAGCGCAACTGGGCCGTGAACGTCGCGCGTTATGAACCTGTTTACCATATTCTGCTTCAACAGGCGGCAGGGATGGCCGGTGCCGCCCGCTGATAGTGTGGAACGGAAGTCGTGAAACGCCGCGATGCCAATATCATACTGGTTTCGGCTGCCGCCATCGGTGGCGGGGCGGCTGCGGCCATGATTCCGCTCGATATGCTGGAGCTGGCCGTGCGTGCGTCGGGGTTGCCGGGGGCCGTTCCCGCCGCCACGCCGCCTTTGGGCGAAACCGCGCGGCTGGGCTTCACGGGGCTGGCGGCATTGCTGGCAGGCGGTTCGGTGGCGCTGCTGCTTGCGTGGAGCAAGCGCCGCGCCGCCAGAAAACAAGAGGAGGAGACTATGGGCTTCATGACAGCGAAATTCACCGGCATGTTCCGCAAGGACGCGCGCCGGATTGAGGCCGAGGCCGCCGCCGAGCTGGAGGAGCCGCCGGTCGAGCTGGTGCCCGTCGTGCGCCGCTCCGACGCCCATCCCGATGCGCCGCCACGCGCGCCGCTGGTCGTCAGCCGCGATCTCGCGGGCGAAACCTCGCCGATATTGGGGGAAGAACCGCGCGGCCCGATCGTCGAGGACATTACCGGCCTCTCGATGCCGCGCGTGCCTGAGCCGCTGCCGTGGGATGCGATCGAGACGGAGATGAACCGGCTGCTGGGTGGTGTGAGCTTCCGACCTGTGGATGCGCCATCCTCCCCGGCCACACAGGCCGATGCGGCGGAGCCGACCATCAGCGAACTGACCGAACGGCTGGAACGTGGCCTTGCCCGCCTCCGTGGGGCCGGGATGGCAGAGCAGCGGGAAGAAGAAAGCGCCGCTGAGCCCGTATCCGCGCCCGATGATCTCGCTCTGGCCCTGGCGGCGCTGCGGAACATCACCGCCAAGGCCGGGTAAGCGCTTATAGTCTGTTTGGAAATTGGCTGTGGTTCGGCACCAGCCCTCTCCCCCACCCAACCTCCCGATAGCATATCGCACAATATCGGGTGGTTGG
Organism: uncultured Sphingobium sp.; assembly: GCA_964562475.1. Lineage (GTDB taxonomy): Bacteria > Pseudomonadota > Alphaproteobacteria > Sphingomonadales > Sphingomonadaceae > Sphingobium. Next base: position 1,614 of record CAZLTO010000124.1, read on the forward strand.
GTGGGGGAGAGGGCCGGTGCCGCATTTCCAAGCAGACTATTACCAGTCTTCCACCGTCAACACGGCAACGCGCAGCACGAGGGCTCCTTCGGGCTGCCGGGCCGGTGGTTCGTTGCCGCCAAGGCTGTCGTCTGCGTCGCTGCGCCATTCGTCGATGCAGGCATCCGCGACGATATGACCCGAGATCGCAAATTCGGCATCCGGCAGCATTTCGGCGAACCGCGCGCCGCGCGCATGCGCATCCTCGCCGGAAAACCTCAGGACGATCCGGTGTTGCGCCCCGATGAACGTGGCGCTCGCCCAGGGCCGGGAAGAACTGGCGATAACGGACATATCGGGGCCAGCCAGTTGCGCGAGCTGTGCTATCACGCGCACATGCGAGTCGCGTCGGGGCGGACGCGGCCAGTCCCGTGCGCGGATGCGCTGGTGGGTGCGCGTGGAGGGTACAGAAACTGAGGGCAGGCTTTGCGGTCGCGTCATTGGCTGATTGCTCCATTACGGAATATGTTCATGAAATGTTCTATCCTGTGGATCATTCTGGGGCTAGGCTCGCGCCCGTTTCTTATGTCGAAAACGAGTCGCGGATCGCACACAGCGTCGCGCCCGAACCGGGTAGGAGCCATCCCTGTGTCACGCAGAAAGGATTCTATTTTTCTTAATATGGCCATCAGCTTTCCTTCACTTTCCAACAGCTTGCTTGTTACGAGTCGACAAATAGGAATAATCCTATATTTCTGGCGAAATCCAACATGTCTAGGAAATTTCTCAAACACATGGTGCCAAAATGGATGAAAATGGGCCGCGCCAGTTTCTGGCCAGACTGATCCTCGACAGAGGCGAGAATTATGGGGCTCTCTCACGTCTTTTGGGCAGAAATGCAGCATATATTCAACAGTTTATAAAGCGAGGAACGCCGCGTAAGTTGGATGAGACGGATCGCCGGATACTAGCGCGCTATTTCGGTGTGGATGAAACCCTGCTGGGCGCCCCGCAGATCGAGTCGCCGCTTCAGCTTCTGTCGGACAACAAGCAGGAATCGAGGATATTTCCTAGATTCGATGGCCCCGCAATCATCCCCCGTCTGCGGGTCGAAGCGTCCGCGGGCCATGGCGCCCTCGCCGGGAGTGAAGAAGATACGCGGACCATAAGTTTTGACCGCCAGTGGTTGAAGGAGCTGGGATTATCGCCAGAAAACCTGTCCATAATCGACGTAAAAGGCGAGTCGATGGCGCCCACGCTCGACAATGGCGACACGATCATGGTCGACTCGAGCGATGCCGCGGAGCGGCTGCGCGATGGCATCTATGTCTTGCGGCTCGATGAGGCGCTGATGGTCAAGCGCGTGGCGCTCTCCCCACGACGCGGACAGGGGGGGCTGACCATTTCCAGCGACAATCCGCATTATCCGAGCTGGGCGGATGTTAATCCCTCGCTGGTGGATTTCGTGGGAAGGGTGGTGTGGAGCTGCAGGCGCTTGGTGTAAGGATTGTGGGGATTTCTGGAAAGGAAGCGGTTGCAACGAGCGCTGGCATCGACCACATCAGGGTCATGACATCAGCCGCTTCTCCATCCGGGACGCCCCAGTCCCAACCTCCACTACGTGCGACGATCATCCCCGTTACGCCGCTCCAGCAGAACTGCACTTTGCTGTGGTGCACCGAAACCATGCGCGGCGCGTTCGTCGATCCCGGCGGCGATCTTGACCGGCTGAAGGCGGCCGCCGCGAAGCAGGGCGTGGAGGTAGAGAAGATCCTCGTCACCCATGGGCATATCGACCATTGCGGGCAGGCGGGTATATTGGCGGCGGAGCTTGATGTGCCGATCGAGGGGCCGCACGAGGAGGATCGCTTCTGGATCTCTCGGGCGGAGGAGGATGGCCGCAAATATGGCGTGGAGGGCAAGCCGTTCGAGCCGGACCGCTGGCTGGTCGGCGGCGACATGGTGCAGGTAGGCAATCTGACATTCGACGTGATCCACTGCCCCGGCCATACCCCTGGCCATGTGGTGTTCTATCACGCGCCATCGCGCCTCGCGATCGTTGGTGACGTCCTGTTTCAGGGATCGATCGGACGCACGGACTTCCCGCTTGGCAATCATCAGCAGCTTATCGACGCGATCACGCAGCGCCTGTGGCCGCTCGGCGACGATGTCGCGTTCGTGCCGGGGCATGGGCCGATGAGCCAGTTCGGCCATGAACGCGCGACCAATCCCTTTGTGGGGGACCGGGCGCTGGGCCGTATCGACATTCAGCCCTGACGGCCTGCAAAGCGCGATTTTCTCCGCTCCAGTGCTCGAAAATGCCTCTTTTCGGCTCGTCATCTTCTGAATGTCGATCCGCCCGTTGCGGGATCGAATGTGCGTTAGAGAGTGACGGCTGGATCAGACAATATCTCTTGCCCTCGCGAAAAAACCCGCTATAGGCGCATGACTTCGCGACAGCCGGGGCGCGCTTTGCGCAATCGGTTCCGTGTCGGCCCAGCCGATGCCGAACCTCCCTCAACGTCGCATCAACTGATTGCAAGATACGGAAACAGGTGCCTCATGGCTGTCCCGAAGCGGAAAACATCTCCTTCCAAGCGCGGCATGCGCCGCAGCCACGATTCGCTCAAGGTGGAAGCGTTCCAGGAATGCTCCAACTGCGGCGAACTGAAGCGCCCGCACCACATGTGCACCGCTTGCGGCCATTATAACGGCCGCGAAGTGATCGCCGTCGGAGCCTGACGGGCTCTGATTTTCAGGGGGAAAATGTGACCGGCCAGCCGCATATCGCAATCGACGCGATGGGCGGCGATGAAGGCGTGCGCGTCATGATGGCGGGCGTCGCCGAAGCGCGTCGCCGTCACGATGGCCTGCAATTTCTCCTCTTCGGTGACGAAACGCGGATCAAGGCCGCGCTCGACAACCACCCCAATCTGCGCGCCGCCTCCGAAATCATCCATACCGATGGCGTGGTTGCCGCCACCGAAAAGCCTGCCGCCGCGATCCGCAAGGCGAAGACTACCTCCATGGGTCTTGCCATCAATGCGGTGAAGCAGGGCCATGCGGGCGCGGCCGTATCCGCCGGCAATACCGGCGCGCTGATGGCGATGTCCAAGCTCGCGCTACGCACCATGAAGGGGATCGACCGGCCAGCGCTTGCGGCGTTGCTGCCGACGCTCGGCGACAACGACGTCGTGATGCTCGATCTCGGCGCCAATACCGAATGCGATGCCCGCAACCTCGTGCAGTTCGCGGTGATGGGGGCGGCCTATGCGCGCGCGGCGATGGATCTGGAGCGCCCGCGCGTCCG
>CAZLTO010000125.1:0-4887 GCA_964562475.1 uncultured Sphingobium sp.
CAGACCAGCCTGCCGCTCCTGTTGACCGAAGGTGTCCATCGTCGCGGCCTGCCGCTTCCAGGCCTTGTCCGATTGCTGTCAACCAATCCCGCCCACGTCTTCGGGCTCGCGCCCCGCAAGGGCTCGCTGCGGCCCGGCGCGGACGCCGACCTGACACTGATCGACCTCGACGAGGAGTGGGACCTAAGCGAAGCAGACCTCATGACGCGAAACAGGCTCAGCCCGTTTCTCAACCGCCGCTTCAAAGGTCGCGTCCGGCAGACCATCGTCCGTGGCGTCAGCGTCTTTCGCGACGGCACGATCACGGCTTCGCCCGGTTTCGGGCGGGAGATAGCGAGAGGGAGCGAATGACACCAGGTCCGACCGGCCCGCGTCTGCTTTCGATCGAGGAGTTGAACAGACTTTCGCGCGAGAGGTTCGGGCCGGAGATGACCGCGACGGGAGAAAGCGGCCGCACTTCCTCCACCAGCTGCGAGATGAGTTTTCCGCTGCCAGCCTCGATGCCCTTGGCGCAGAGGATCAGCGGCGCGGAAGTGTCTGGTAATCGTGCGAGTGTCGCTCGAACATGCTGGGCGGGCGTGACGATCAGCAGCGCGTCGCATTCCGCCATGTCGGCAAGTTCGCCGGTGGCGCGTATCGCGGGCGACAAGGCCACATCCGGCAGATAAAGCTCGTTCCTGTGATGCGCGTTCACCGACGCGACGACATCCGCCTCCAGCGCCCAGAGCAGCACATCGCCGCCCTGCGCCATCACCTGCGCCAGCGCCGTGCCCCATGCGCCCGCTCCTACGACTCCGATCCGCATTCTGCCCCCTTCACGCCTTCACCCCCGCGCCGCGCACATTCTCCCCCTCCGGGTCGAGCGGCCAGCGCGGTCTCGCCGGGACATCCATGCCATCAACCAGCCCCAGCGCAAAGCGTTCCGCGCCCGCCCAGGCGATCATCGCGCCATTATCGGTGCAAAGCCACAAAGGCGGGGCGATGAACGGCAGGCCGTGCGCCTCCGCCAGCGCGGAAAGCCCGCCGCGCACCGCCGCGTTCGCCGCTACCCCGCCCGCGACGACGAGCGCGGTGACGTCAGCGCTCCGTTCCAGCGCCCTTGCCGTGCGATCGACCAGACAATCGACCACCGCCGCGCTGAAGCTCGCCGCGATATCCTCGACGCCATATTGCCCGGATTGCTGCGCGCGCATCACCGCGCTCTTCAAGCCCGCGAACGAGAAATGCGGCTCCGCGCTGCCTTTCAAGGGACGCGGCAACGGCACGGCTTTTGGGTTTCCCCGCAGCGCCGCCTGCTCCACCGCCGGGCCGCCGGGGAAGCCCAGCCCCAGCAGCTTCGCCGTCTTGTCGAACGCTTCGCCCGCCGCGTCGTCGATCGTGGTGGCGAGGCGCTTGTAACGCCCCACGCCCTCCACGCGCAGCAACTGGCAATGCCCGCCCGACACGAGGAGCAGCAGATAGGGAAACTCCAGCTCCGGCGCGGTGAGGCGCGGCGAGAGCGCATGACCCTCGAGATGGTTGACCGCAATCAGGGGCTTCGCACAAGCATGGGCCAGCGCCTTGCCCGTCACCAGCCCGACCATCACCCCGCCGATCAGCCCCGGCCCGGCGGTCGCGGCAATCGCGTCGACTTGCCCAAGCGTTATCCCTGCGTCGCGGAACACCGCCTCAATGAGCGGCGTCAGCGCCTCGGCATGGGCGCGCGCCGCGATCTCCGGCACGACACCGCCAAAAGGCCGATGCTGCGCCTCCTGCCCGGCGACGCGATGCGCCAGCACGCGCCTGTCATGCATGACCAGAGCGGCGGCGGTTTCATCGCAACTGGATTCAAGGCCGAGAATGATAGTCATTTCCGCCTTTTCTCTAGTGGCCGCGCAGATTAGAGCAAGCACCTATGACAGCATCTCCGCCTTTGGGCCGTCCCTTCCGCCTCGGCACCCGCGCCTCCCCGCTCGCAATGGCGCAGGTGCGCCTCGTGGCGGATGCGCTGAAGGCCGCGCATGGCTGGGGATCGGATGATATAGAGATCGTGCCGGTGACCGCGAGCGGCGACAAGGTGCTGGACCGTCCGCTGGCCGAGATCGGCGGCAAGGCGCTGTGGACCAAGGAGCTGGACCAATGGCTGCTCGACGGAGAGATTGACGCCGCCGTCCACTCGATGAAGGATGTCGAGACGATCCGCCCGGATGCGCTGGAGATCGCCGCGATGCTGCCGCGCGCCGATGTGCGCGATACGCTTGTGGGGGCGGCGTCGCTGGCCGCGATTCCGCGCGACGGACGGCTCGGCACCAGCTCCCCGCGCCGGTCGGCGCAGGTGAAGCGGCTGCGGCCCGATGTCGAGGTCGTGCTGTTTCGCGGCAATGTCGCGACGCGGCTTGCACGGCTGGACAAGGGCGAGGCGGATGCGACCTTGCTCGCCACGGCGGGGCTGGCGCGTCTCGACATGCGCGATGTCGGCACGCCGGTGAACGTAGAGGATATGCTGCCCGCGCCCGCGCAGGGGGCCATCGGCATCGAGATCCGCCACGGCGATCCCCATGCCCGTTCCGTCATCGGGGCGATCGACCACATACCCACCAGCCAGTGCGTCCGCGCCGAGCGCGCGTTGCTCAGGGGCCTGGGCGGCACCTGCCATTCGCCGATCGCGGCGCTGGCGGTGATGGAGGGGGAAGCGGTGCGACTGCGCGCCGAAATCCTTTCCCCGGACGGATCGGAAACCGTCACCGAGGACCGCCTGCTGCCGAGCGAAACCGCCGAGGCGGAAGCGGAGGCACTGGGGCAGGCGATGCTTGCCCGCGCGAGCGCGGAATTGCGCGCATTGTTCATGCCGTGATTGGCCGGATTTTCATCCTGCGGCCCCAGCCCGGCGCGGATGCGACTGCCGCGCGAGCGCGGGCGCTGGGGCTGGATCCGGTCGTCTTGCCGCTGTACGCGGTCGAGCCGCTCACATGGTCCCCGCCCGACCCCGCCCGCTTCGATGCGCTGATGCTGACCAGCGCCAACGCCGTTCGTCATGCCGGGCCGGGCCTGATGCGCTATGCCGGGCTGCCGCTCTATGTGGTGGGCGAGGCGACCGCCCGCGCCGCCCAGGAACATGGGCTGGAACCGTTTGCGGTTGGAGAAGCGGGCGCGGCGGCGCTCATCGATAGGATAGGGCAGGCAGGGCATCAGACAGTGCTGCACCTCTGCGGCGCAGATGTGGGAGATGCCGAAAGCGCGAGCCTCGATATTGTCCGCATCCCCGTGTACCGCTCGGTCGACAATGGCGATGAAGTGGATCTTGCCGGTCAACTCCGGCCCGACGATGTGCTGGCGGTCCATTCTCCCCGTGCCGGAAAGCGGTTGACCGCGCTGGTGCGCCCGGAAGCCCGCGCCAGGCTGTCCGTGGTGGCGATTTCGCCGCAAGCCCTCGCCGCCATAGGCGATAGCTGGGCGGTGGCGCAGGCGGCCTCATCGCCAACCGACGCCGCGATGCTGGCATTGGCACTGGAATTATGCCACAAACCCGGCGACGATGCGCGGCACGCAGCCGAAGGGAGTGAGATGGACAGCGAAATTCCCAGCTCAGCGCAACCCACCCCCCTGCCCCGCGCCACCCCGCAACCGCGCAAATCCCTTAGCCTCTGGACTCTTGTTCCGCTTGTTTTGGCCTTTGCCGGCGGCATAGCGGTTACGATCTGGGCGGCGCCCAGCATCAAGAGCTGGCTCAGCCACCGTCCCGAGAGCAGCGCCGACAGCCTGTTATCCGACAACAGCACCGGCCCCGCCGAGGACGCTGCACCGGTCAACCCGCAAAGCGTGACGGATCTGGAGGCGCGGCTGGCGGCGGTTTCCGCCAAGCTGGACAGCATTGCGCAGCAGGCGAGCGATGCGGGCGGCAATGCGGGCCGGGCCGAGGCGCTGTTGATCGCCTTTGCAGCGCGGCGCTCGCTCGACCGGGGCGCGCCGCTCGGCTATCTGGAGGGCGAACTGCGGCTGCGCTTCGCCGACGCCCAGCCCCGCGCCGTCGCCACGATCATCAACGCCGCCGCATCCCCGGTGACAATCCCCGATCTGCAGATGCGGCTCAATACGCTGGCCCCTGCGCTGATAGGCGCTCAAACACAGGCGGACTGGTGGACCTCGGCCAAGCAGGAACTGTCTTCGCTCATCATCGTGCGCAAGGCGGACGCACCCTCGGCAGAGCCCCAGAAAGTGATCGAGCGCGCGGACATGCTGGTCTATTCGGGGCGCGTGGACGCCGCGATCAAGGAGATCGAACGGCTGCCTTCACGCAGCAAGGCCGAAGGCTGGCTGCAGATGGCCCGGCAATATAATGAAGCGCGCCGCGCGCTCGACGTTATCGAAGCGGCGGCGATCCTGGAACCGAAACGCCTCGCGATACCGCAGGCAGTGAACGGCGCTGCAGAAGCGGAATAGCGATCGTCAGTCCGGCATCTGCCACAGGATGAAGGCGAATTCCTCGGCCGTTTCACGCAAGGATTCAAAGCGACCGGATTTGCCGCCATGCCCCGCACCCATGTTGGTCTTCAAGAGCAGCGCGTTCGCATCGGTCTTGGTTGCGCGCAGCTTCGCGACCCATTTCGCGGGTTCCCAATAAGTGACGCGCGGATCGTTGAGGCCAGCGGTCACCAGCAGCGGTGGATAGGCTTGCGCGCGGACATTTTGATAGGGGCAGTAGGAGGCGATCAGGTCGAACGCCTGGCTGTCCTCGACCGGATTGCCCCATTCCGGCCATTCGCCCGGCGTCAGCGGCAGCGACGCATCGAGCATCGTGTTCAGCACATCGACAAACGGCACATGCGCGACGACCGCGCCCCATAGCTCCGGGTCCGAGTTCACCACCGCGCCCATCAGCTCGCCGCCCGCCGAGCCGCCTGAGATGCT
>CAZLTO010000126.1:0-4864 GCA_964562475.1 uncultured Sphingobium sp.
GCAGTGCTCAACGGACGCAATGGTGGGGGGGCTGGGGGAGTGCATCGACACCTATGCCGATCCCCAATGAGCGTGACACTGTGGCAACATGCGCCCTAAAAAGTCGTAACCCTGTTGCGGCGCACGCGGATTTTGCATTGTAATCGTCCGCCGGATGGAGAAACCTCGCGCATCGTCTTCAGCAAGGGGAAGCGAGACCATGAAAACCTCCATAAAATTGTTCGGGCTTTTGCTCACCACCACGACACTCTGCTCTGCGGCGCCGCTATGGGCGCAGGGGGCGGATGAAGGTGCATCAGACGGAGAGATCGTCGTTACCGCGCAGCGGCGCGAGGAGCGTTTGCAGGACGTGCCGCTCAGCATTACGGCGCTAGGCTCAGGCAAGCTGGAGCAGGCGCAGGTCAAGGCGTTTGACGACTATGCGAAGCTGCTGCCCAGCGTCAGCTTCCAGTCGTTCGGGCCGGGGCAGTCGCAGATCTTCTTCCGTGGCGTGTCATCGGGCGGCGATGGCCTGCATATCGGCCCGCTGCCGACCAGCTCGATGTATATCGACGAAATCCCCGTGACGACGATTGGCGGCACGGTCGATGTGCGGCTTTATGATGTGTCCCGCGTCGAGGCGCTCGCCGGGCCGCAGGGCACATTGTTCGGCGCGAGTTCGCTCTCCGGCGTGCTGCGCGTCATCACCAACAAGCCCGATCCGAGCAAGTTTTCCGGCAGCATTGATGTTCAGGCCAACAAATATGGCAAGGGCGACATGGGCGGCAGCATCGATGGTTATGTCAACCTGCCCTTGAACGAGAAGATGGCGCTGCGCGTCACCGGCTTTTACGAGAAGCTCGGCGGCTATATCGACAATATCCCCGGCTCGAGGACGTTTACGCTGGATGATGACACGCTGACCGATCCGACCGGACAGACCTTCAGGACAGTCGACAACAACGCGCTGGTCGAGAACGACTATAACGATGTCGAGACTTATGGCGGCCGCCTCGCGCTCGGCATCGAGCTGGATGACAACTGGACGGTGACGCCGCAATTCCTCTATCAGCACCAGAGCGCCGATGGCGGTTATCTGTTTGACCCCAAAAAGGGTGATCTCAAGGTGACGGACTATCTGCCGAGCACCTACAAGGATCGCTGGTATCAGGCCGCGCTCACCATTCAGGGCAAGCTTTCAGACTGGGACATCACCTATGCGGGCGGCTATTTCCAGCGCAAGGTGAATAACAACCCGGATTATTCCTATTATTCCGTAGCCTATGACACCTATGGCTATTACGCGACCTATTTCCCGGACGGCACGGGTGGGTTCCTCGATCCAACCCAGAGCGCGCACCTCTATGACAAATATACCAAGTTCACCAGCGAATTGCGCGTCAGCTCGCCCGCAGACAAGCCGTTCCGCCTGACGGCAGGCATGTTCCTTCAACACCAGAAGGACCATATCGAAGCGAATTACGACGTGAAGGGCGTTGGGTCCGCACCGCCCGCTATCTGGCTACCGGCGTTTCCCGGCACGGACTCGCTGTTCCTCACGCGTATCGACCGCAAGGATAAAGACTATGCGATGTTCGCGCAGGTGGAATATGATCTGATGCCCTCCGTCACCGTGATCGGCGGTATTCGCGGCTTCATCGCCGACAATACCATCTACGGTTTCTCGGGCACATTCACCGGCGGCAACCTCTCCAACTGTCTGCCCACCGGCAGCATCGCCGATGCGCCCTGCGTCAATGTGAAGAAAAAGCAGGTGGAGCAGGGCGTCATCTGGAAAGGTGGCGTCAAATGGCAGGCAACGGACGATGTAATGCTCTATGCCACCGCGTCCACCGGCTATCGCCCTGGCGGCAACAACCGCAGGCCGGGGGTCGATCCGTTCAAGTCGGACAAGCTTTATAACTATGAGCTGGGCTGGAAGACGCATTTCGGCCATGTCTATTTCAACGGCGCCGCCTTCTATGAGAAATGGAAGGACTTGCAGTTCGGCCTAGTGCCATTGGGCCAGAATGGCGTCACCAACACCTATAATGCGGGCGATGCGCGCATTTATGGTATCGAGGGCGATATGACTGCCAAATTCGGCGGGCTGAGCCTCTCGATGGCGGGCACCTATGTCGACGCCAAGCTGTCGAGCGATTTCTGTGAGGTCGATCCGGTCACGAAGAATATCGTCTGCGTGCCGGGTAATCCGCCCGCCGCCGCCAAGGGTACGCGCCTGCCGGTCATGCCCAAATTCAAGGGCAGCGCCACCGCGCGCTATGAGTTCCCGCTGGGCGCTACGGAAGCGTTTGTTCAGGGCTCGGTGCAGCATCAGGGTGGCACGCGCTCGTTCCTCACCGACAGCGATTTCGCTGCGGTGGGCGCCACGAAGCAGTTCACAACGGTCGATTTTTCGGCGGGCGTGCACTGGGACAAATGGCGGCTGGAGGCATTCATCCAGAACGCGTTCGACAAACGCGGCCAGCTCAGCCTGAACTCGGTCTGCGCGACGCAGATCTGCGGGCAATATTCGCGTGTCTACCCGATCAAGCCGCAATTCTTCGGCCTGAAAATGGGGTATGATTTCTGATCTGAAGGGGTGAGAAAGGGGCCGTGCTCAGTTTTGATTGCTGAGCGCGGCGCTTTGCCCGGATGCCCTGCGTCGGCGACGCATCATCGCGCCAATGGCAAGAAAGCCTGTAATCATCAGCGCCCATGTCGTCGGCTCAGGAACGGCGGTGTGCGGAGATGGGGGAGGGTCTATATCTCCGCCCGAACTTCCGCCGCTGCCGCCGCCAGTCGAAGTGTCACCTCCGCTGGAGCTGCCACCACCGCCGGTAGATGTATCGCCATCGCTTGAGCTTCCACCAGAGCTTCCGCCAGTGCTACCACCGCCGGAGCCTCCTCCGCCAGTGGAGCCGCCACTTGTGGACGAATTATCCTTCTTCTGGCCCGGAAAATAGGGCGGATCGCTCATTTCCGGCTCTCTGTAGGGGAAGGGATCACCGAATATCTGAGGACCATCCACAAAGCCCGGCGGGTCCAGCCGACCGGGAGACAGGCCGTCGCCGGGACCAGCGAAGAGCAGCGCGCTGTCGATCGGGCCGATCACGCCATTGTCGAGCGGACCCTCTGGTTCATTCACGCCGCGATCCAGCCCGGCGAAGAAGGCCGAAGGGTCATGATCGCGCAGGGAAATGCGCGGCGCCTCTCCCAATGGTGTGCTGATCGTAGCAAATACGCCCGGTATCGGGAGGCCCGCGCCAAACATCGCGCGCTCGCTGCGCGTGGAGATCACGATGATGGCAACACCCAGCGTCACAGCGCCGAACATCAGCCGCCGCCTGCGCTTTTCCTTCAAAAGGTACCGGGCAAAACCCTGTTCCATGACGCGACCATAGCCTGAAAATTACACTTCATGCTATGAGCCGGATAGTTAAAAATTCATAAACTTTGTCTTACCGAGTCACATCAATGACTTATAGTTTGTTGCGCTGCGGGTAGTTCTGGATTTTTGTTAACTATTTGGCGCCAAATCCGCCCGGAATGATGGTCGCGTCCTGCGCTTTTGTGCTCGCCGTGGAGGTCGAAACCTGTTTGGCGGGCTTGCCGAAATCAAAGTCGAACAATTTGCCGCGCACGGTTCTGTAATAGGCGATGGGATCATAGAGCGTCGTGCCTGCGTCCAGCCCCAGATCGCGCGCCTCGGCATGGCCCATTGCCGCGATCAGGCTGAAACCCGCGACATAGGCGTTGCGCTGCGCCGAGACATATTGAACCTGCGCGTTCAAAAGGTCGCGCTGGGAATCCAGAATGTCGAGGATGGTGCGGGTGCCCGCCTTGTTCTCGGCCTGCACACCTTCCAGCGAGAGCGAGCCGGAATCCACCGCCTTGCGGGTCGATTCAATCGTCTGGAGCGATGCCTGCCAGCTGGCATAGGCGGAACGGGTCTGCGCGATCACGCTGCGCTCGGTGAGGACGGTCTGCTCGATTGCCTGGCTTTCCCGCGCGACCGCCTGACGTGTCGCGGCGCCGGGGCGGCCACCCTGATAAATGGGAACCGTGAGCTGCACGCCTGCAGCCAGCGATTTGGCATTGCCGTCTGGCGCGACGGCGGGATTAAGCTGTGTTTCCGAATTGAGGTAATCACTATACCCGCCGCGCACAAAGCCGGAAAGCCGCGGCGCAATCTGGCCCTTGGCGGCGTTCGCCTGATAACGGGCGGCGTCACGCGTGCTCTTGGCGGAAAGAATGTCGGGATTGTCCTTCAAGGCGACATCGACCGCAGTTTCCGGCGATGCGGGAAGGCCGGGGAGCGGCGGGGGTGGCTGCAAATCGGCAGGTTCGCTGCCCACCAGCGCGATATAGCGCTCCTTCGACGAGATGAGCTGCGCCTGCGCGGATTCGAGGCTGGCGCGGGCAAGAGCGAGGCGGGTATCCGATTGCGCGACGTCGGTGCGGGTCAGGTCGCCAACCTGGAAGCGGTCGGTGCTGGCCTGAAGATTGACCTCGAGCGAGCGCACGTTTTGCTGATTGAAGGTCACGACGGCGCTGTCGGCGATCACATCGAGATAAGCGGCGACGACCTGCGCGAATACCGAGGATTCGGTGGCGCGCAGTTCTGCCTGACCCGCTTCAACCCCTTTGTCGGCGGCGCGGATGCTGTTGCGGACAATGCCACCCTGATAGACGGGCACGCTGAGCGTCGCCTGACCACTCGCGCTGCGGCGGGGAATGCTGGTGCCGAAGACGGTATTTATGTCCCTGTGCAGCTGCTCCTCATAGGTGCCGGAAATGCTGGCGCTTGGGCGGCCATCCGCCTTGGCAAGAGGAACATTCTCATCCGTTCCCCGCAGCTTCGCACGAGCGGCATTGAGGGTCG
>CAZLTO010000127.1:0-4846 GCA_964562475.1 uncultured Sphingobium sp.
CGCTTGGGCGTAGGACGTGACATATAAATCGTGATTCCGCTCTAGATACAGGAATGGCGCGCACCTTAATCAGCACGCGCCATCGTGCCAAGCGCCGAGGCGCTCGGAATGAAAATATAGATCAGACGCCAGCGGCTGCCGCAACTTCCGCCGCGAAATCGCTCTCTTCTTTCTCGATGCCTTCGCCGAGCTGAAAGCGGACATAGTCCTTGAGCGTGATCGAAGCTCCAGCTTCCTTCGCCGCCTTGGCAACCACGTCTGCAATCGGGGTCTTGTTATCCATCACGAACAGCTGAGACAGGAGCGCATTCTCCTTGGCGAACTTCGCCACAGCGCCGTCGACCATCTTGGCGACGATCTCGGCAGGCTTGCCGCTCTCGGCAGCCTTTTCGGCGGCGATGGCGCGCTCACGCTCCAGCAGCGCGGGGTCGATCTGATCGGCAGACAGCGCCAGCGGGAAAGCGGCGGCGATGTGCATCGCAAGCTGCTTGCCAAGTGGCTGAAGCACATCCGCCGAGGCATCGCCCTCCAGCGCAACGAGCACACCGATCTTGCCGAGGCCGGGCACGACCGCGTTGTGGACATAATCGACCACAAGGCCATTGCTGACCGAGACCGAGCCGACGCGGCGCAGCGTCTGGTTCTCGCCGATGGTGGCGATGTTGGCGACGAGCTTCTCCGAAACCGTGCCGCCGCCCGGATAGTCGGCGGAAGCGAGCGCTTCGGCATCCGCAACCCCGTTCGACAGCGCCACATTGGTCACGCTGCGCACGAAATCCTGGAACTGGTCGTTCTTGGCGACGAAGTCGGTCTCGCTGTTGACCTCGACCGCAACGCCCTTGGTGCCGGAAACGGCAACGCCGACCAGACCTTCGGCAGCCGTGCGGCTCGATTTCTTGGCGGCAGCGGCGAGACCCTTGGCGCGCAGCCAGTCGACCGCGGCCTCCATGTCGCCGCTGGCTTCGGTCAGCGCCTTTTTGCAATCCATCATGCCCGCGCCGGAGCGGTCACGCAGTTCCTTGACAGCGGCTGCAGTAATCTCGGCCATCATCATTTCCTTTGAAGTGGGTTTTAACAAACGGACGGGCGCTTATCGGTATTCCCGCCAAGCGCCCTGCCCCTAAATTATGACATGCAAGCGAAACTTACACTTCGGCGGTGACAGCTTCCTCGGCCGGCGGCTCAGCGAGCGCGCCGATGTCAACACCGGAGGCTTCCTGCGCGCCACGGTTGCCACGGGTCGCGGCGGTCGCGATAGCATCGCAATAGAGGCGGATCGCACGGCTGGCGTCGTCATTCGCCGGAACCGGGAAGGCGATGCCATCGGGCGAGACGTTCGAATCGAGGATCGCGACGACCGGGATGCCGAGCGTGTTGGCTTCCTTGATCGCCAGCTCTTCCTTGTTGGCGTCGATCACGAACATCACATCCGGAATGCCGCCCATGTCGCGGATGCCGCCGAGACTCATCTCCAGCTTGTCGCGCTCGCGCGTCATCTGGAGGACTTCCTTCTTGGTGAGGCCATGCGTGTCACCCGAAAGCTTCTCTTCAAGAGACTTCAAACGCTTGATCGAACCGGAAATGGTCTTCCAGTTGGTGAGCATGCCGCCCAGCCAGCGGTGGTTGACGAAATGCTGGCCGGATTTGCGCGCGCCTTCGGCAATCGCTTCCTGCGCCTGACGCTTGGTGCCGACGAACAGCACCTTGCCGCCCGCCGCAACGGTGGCCGACACGAATTCCAGCGCGCGCGCGAACAGCGGCACGGTCTGGCTGAGGTCAAGGATGTGAACGCCGTTCCGCTCGCCGAAAATATACGGCTTCATGCGGGGGTTCCAGCGGTGCGACTGGTGGCCGAAATGCGCGCCGGCCTCGATCAATTGCTGTATGGTGACGACAGGTGCCGCCATGGTCTTTCTCCTTCCGGTTTTACCTCTGGGATTCAGTAACCTGATCTGACGACCGGGCACCGGTATGTGCGAATCCCATGTGGAATGCCGCGCCATTAGTCGGACAGGGGCAGGATTGCAAGGCGAAATAGGCTGTTGACAGTCGCCCTGATTGAGAACATATGGTGAACATGGAACCAATCGGCGCATATGCGTGTTGGACAGGCACTGTTATTTCAGGGTGGTGGCAATGATGACGGTATTTGCAATGATTTTCCCGATGGCATTGGCTCTGGCCCTCGGCACGATCGCCATGATGATCATGACGCACGGCGGCAAGATGATGGCCGCGCTGAGGATGGAGCCTTATCCCGCACGGGAAGCATCCCCTCGTCCTCCTTCGGGTGAAAGCCTTGCATCGTCGCGGATATATGCTGTCCGCCCCGATTCCGGCTCCGCCGTCAGTAAGCCGGCATTGCTGGCCGTCTGACGCGGATTCAGGCGGATGCGCTCCGGGACTGCGCCCCTCTGATCTTCCGATAGCTCATCAGGCCGAACGGGATCATTGCAAGATAGAGCGCCGAAATCGCCAGCAGCGTCAGCCAGGGTGCCGTAAGCAACAACGCGCCGAGCAGCCCCGCCAAGGCGATAACCTCCAGCCGGATGTTTCGGCGCAGCCTCAAGGCAGACCAGCTAAAGGTCGCAAGGCTGGAAATCATCAGGAACGCGACGAACGCCGTCCACGGCGCCACGACATACCAGCTCTGGAAAATCGGGTCGCCAGTCACGAACTGGCAATACATCGGAACGAACACCAGCCCCGCTCCAGTGGGCGCAGGCACTCCGGTCATGAATCCGGCGGATTTATGGGGCTGATGCTCCATGTCGATACGCGCGTTGAACCGCGCCAGCCTCAGTGCGCACATCAGCGCATGCGCCAGCGCAAACACCCAGCCAAATTTGGGCAAGCTCTGCAGCGACCAGAGATAGATGATCAGGGCCGGCGAAACGCCGAAGGCAATGCAGTCCGACAGCGAATCAAGTTCCGCGCCAAAGCGGCTTTGCCCATTCAGCAGGCGCGCGATTCTGCCGTCAAGCCCATCCAGCACGCCTGCAAGGATCACGCTGCCGACCGCCAGCTCCCATTTCCCGAGCAGCGCAAACCGCACGCCGGTCAGGCCGAAGCACAGCGCCATGGCCGTCACCGCATTAGGCGCGACCTGCCGCAACGATATGCCGCGCTGCAGTCCTTTCGGTATGGCGCGGGGCCTCCTCACTGGAAAACGCCCCTCATCGTTTCGCTTTCACCCAGTTTCGCAATCACGGTCTCGCCCGCTACCGTGCGCTGGCCGAGCACCACCCGCGGCGCGGTTCCTTCCGGCAGATAGATGTCCACACGACTGCCAAAGCGGATGAGGCCGATGCGCTGCCCCGCCGCGACGACATCGCCCGGCTTCACAAACGGCACGATCCGCCGCGCCACCAGCCCCGCAATCTGCGTAAAGCCGATCCGCAGGCCGTCCGCCCGCTCGACCACGATATGCTGGCGCTCATTGTCCTCGCTCGCCTTGTCGAGATCGGCATTGATAAACTTGCCGGAGATATAGACCACCTGCCGCACCGTTCCCGCAATTGGCGTGCGGTTGATGTGCACATCGAACACGCTCATGAAGATCGAGACGCGGGTCATCAGGCCGGAGCCAATACCCTCGTCGCCTGCAATCTCGCGCGGCGGCGGCACTTTCTGGATCAGCGTGATGAGCCCGTCGGCGGGCGCGATCAGCAGATCCTGCCCCTGCCGCGTCGCCCGCACGGGATCGCGGAAAAAAGCGAACACCCAGATCGACACACCCACCATCAGCCAGGCGAGCGGTTTCCAGCCGATCACCCAGAACAACAACATGATGCCGATGGCGATGGCACCGAATTTCCGGCCTTCCGGATGGATTGCGGGGAAGCGCCATTTGACGCCGGATTGCGAGTCGCTGGTCTGCGCCTCGCCTGTCGATGCACTGTTTTCAGGTTCCATCGCGCCTGTTTAGGCGTTGAATGCCGCCAACACAACGGCGCTTGAAAGGCATGGGAATGTCATTTCCCAGCTATAGCCGGGCATAATGTTGCGATGGGATGTTGAATCCTTGGCGCGCTTTCCCTAGAGCGCAAGCCATCCTCCCCATCCCGAGACAGGAAAGCGGATTAGCGTCATGGCCAAGATAAAAGTCAAAAACCCGGTCGTCGAGATCGACGGCGACGAAATGACCCGGATTATCTGGGAATGGATTCGCGAGCGCTTGATCAAGCCCTATCTCGATATCGATCTGCATTATTATGATCTCGGGATGGAAGAACGCGACCGCACCGACGACAAGGTTACGGTCGATTCTGCCAACGCGATCAAGAAGTACGGCATCGGCGTAAAGTGCGCGACAATCACCCCCGATGAAGCCCGCGTCGAGGAATTCAAGCTCAAGAAGATGTGGAAATCGCCCAACGGCACCATCCGCAACATCCTGGGCGGCGTGGTGTTCCGCGAGCCGATCGTGATCCGCAACGTGCCACGCCTCATTCCGGGCTGGACCGACCCAATCGTCGTCGGCCGCCACGCCTTTGGCGATCAGTACAAGGCGACCGATTTCCGCGTTCCCGGTCCCGGCAAGCTGCGCCTGGTATGGGAAGGCGACAATGACGATACGATCGACGAGGAAGTATTCCATTACCCCAGCTCCGGCGTGGCGCTGGCGATGTACAACCTCGACGACTCGATCCGGGATTTCGCGCGCGCCTCGATGAACTATGGCCTTGGCCGCGGCTGGCCGGTCTATCTCTCGACCAAGAACACGATCCTGAAGGCCTATGATGGCCGCTTCAAGGATCTGTTCGCGGAAGTATTCGAGGCCGAGTTTGCCGAGAAGTTCAAGGCCGCAGGTATCGTCTACGAGCACCGCCTGATCGACGACATG
>CAZLTO010000128.1:0-4793 GCA_964562475.1 uncultured Sphingobium sp.
ACGCGACGTCTTCTGGCGCAGTGGCGAGCGTTACGGCAGCGCGAGTTTCGACATTGCGGAGAGACCTACGGGCGAGAGGCACAGTTCGCCAGTAGTGTGCAGCGCATAGAGCACGAAGATGAACAGCACCGGGGTCGCGTTTTCGAGCCCCGCCCACTGCGCACCCCAGACCAGCGCGAGGAAGCCCAGCCCGACCTGAACGAGCGCCAGCCCGAATTTGGCGGGCGTCGACGGCTCCTTGCCCCGGTTGCCGAGCCACACCCATAGCCCGGCGAACATCGGCGCGAACAGGATGATGAACATCGAATTCACGGACTGAAACACGGACGCCGGAATTTCCCATCCCAATATGTGCCGGTCGACATGCCGATCCGTGAACAGGTTGATCGAGGACCCGGCCTGCTCGAACAGGCCCCAGAACACGGGATTGAGGGCAAGCAGGAACAAGGCGGCGAGCATCCGGTCACGGTCGATCTTCTCCATCCGCCCGAAGGCCTCCCACAGCAGATAGGCGGTCGCCACGCCGCCGCAGACCAGAAGCAATGCGCCGACCGCATCATGATGGCCGACCAGCCATGCCACGCCGAGCACGGAGCAGATCGAGCCGCCATAAATCAGCCACTCGACCGAAACCGGACCGGCGACCTTTGCGTTCAATTTCTCGGGATAGGCGCTTTCGCCACATCCCAGCAGCAGCGGCTTGCCGATCACGAACACGACGATGCCGAGCAACATCCCCACCGCCGCCGCGCCAAAGCCGTAGGACCAGCCCAGCGTTTCGCCCAATATGCCGCAGGCTATCGGCCCCAGCATGCCGCCCATGTTGATGCCCATGTAGAAGATCGTGTAGGCCGGGTCGCGGCGCAGATCATCGCGCGGGTAAAGCTGGCCCACGATCGCGGAGATATTGGCCTTCAGGAACCCGGTGCCGACGATGATGAAGGCCAGCGCCGTCCAGAAGGCGTTCAATGCAAAGGCGTCCTGCCCGCCGCCGCCTTCCAGCCCGAGTAGCAGATGCCCGATGGCGATCATGATGCCGCCGAACAAAACCGCCTTGCGCTGCCCCAGATAATGATCGGCGAGATAGCCGCCAATCACCGGCGTAATATAAACCAGCGAGGTATAGGCGCCGTAGATGAAGCCGGATTGCTCATCTGACATCAGGAAATGCTTGGTGAGATACAGCACCAGCAGCGCGCGCATGCCATAGTAGGAGAAGCGCTCCCACATCTCGGCGAAGAACAGGATGAACAGACCCTTGGGGTGGCCGAGGAGAGTGCCTCGCGATCCTTCCGGCAAAACGGCACTGGTCATATCTCTCTCCTCAAGCGTCCCGACAGGGACAAACTAGCCGAAAAAGTGACGCTGTGAAGCGGGAAAGCATCGCAAGGACTTGCGTGCACCCGCTGGCGCGCCCACATGGCGGCGATGTTCAACGACACCTCTTCTCCACTCGCCCTTTTGAAGACCCGCCGCTCCGGCAAGCCGCGCGATCTTGTCGCGCCCGCGCCCGACGACGCGCAACTGCGCGAGATTCTGAGCATCGCTGCCCGCACGCCCGATCATGGCAAGCTCTTTCCGTGGCGCTTCGTGATTGTGCGGTCGGACCAGCGCGCCACACTCGCGGCGCTGCTGGAGAACGCCTATCGCGCCGAAAAACCCGACGCAGGCAACCAGGAAATCGCTGCGATGCGCGAGTTCGCGACCCAGGCGCCCGTGCTGGTCGTCGTAATCTCCAGTCCAAAGATCGGCAGCCATATTCCGCTATGGGAGCAGGACCTGTCCGCGGGCGCGGCGGCGATGAACCTGCTCCACGCGGTGCACGCGAGCGGCTTTGCGGGCGGATGGCTCACCGCATGGCCCGCTTATTCGGATAGGGTGCGCGATGCTTTCGGGGAGAGCCAAGAGAAGATTGCGGGCTTCGTGTTCATCGGCACGCCCAAAAAGGCGCAGGAGGAGCGCCCCCGCCCCGATTATGATGCGGTGGTTTCCACCTGGAATCCTAGAGAGATTTGAGCGTCTTCAGCGCCAGTTCGGCGCGTGCGAATCCGGGCACGGAGAGCGCCGCGCGCAGCTCCTGTTCCGCTCGCGCCTTGTCGCCGGTCACGGCATAGGCCTCGCCCAGATGCCAGCGCACCAGCGGCTCGCGCGGGGCAAGCCGCGCCGCCTTTTCCAGTAACTCGATCGCGCGTTTGTCATCGGGCGCGGCGTTGAACAGCGTCCAGCCGAGCGCATCGCTGGTCACGGCGCTCGCGGGTAGCAGCCGATAGGCATGCACGGCATAGGGAAGCCCGGTTTCCGCCTTGCCGTTATCGGTATGGGCATAAGCAAGGTTCGCCATCAGCAGGGCTTCATTGCTGCCTAGGCGGGCATGCACCGTCGCCAGCAATCCTGTCGGGCGATCCGCCTCCCCCGCAGCCAGCCAATAGGAAGCGGCAAGGCGCTGGCCCGCGATATTCATCGGGTTTTGCCAGAGAAACAGCCGTAGCGCATATTCGGCACGATCCCGTTTGCCCGCTTTGCTCCACGCATCGACAAGGCGTAGCGCTGTGGCCTCATCATAGCGGAGGTTGGCCGCTGCCTCATAGACCCGACCGGCGTCCTGCGGCTTTCCTGCCGCCATCCAGCAATCGCCAAGGGCTATGGCAGCGGCGGGCGCACCCGGATTGGCGGCCTGAAGCATTTTGGCGCGGGCAAGCGCGCCAGCCGCCTGCCCCGCTTCCAGCAGCGCCCGGATATAGCGCAGATTGGGCGCGGCGGCACTCGGGAAAGCATAGGCGTCGGGTGCGTTTTCGGCAGGTGTTCCTGCACCGCGATAGACCTGCGACGCGTCCGGCGTCATGGCGGCGGCGCGGGCGAGGAACTGTGCTGACACCTCCCCATTGCCCAGCGCCTCGTGAATGCGCGCGGCAAGCGTAAGCGCGTATGTGCCCGCGTCGGCGCGCTCGACGAGCGGAAATATGGTCCGCTCGGCATCGTCATATTGCCCGTCGTCATAATAAGCGCGGGCGAGCAACAGGCGCGCGCGGATGTTAAGCGGTTGCGCGTCGAGCAGCGGCTTGAACTCCCCGATCGCCAGCGTCGCATTGCCGCCTTCGAGGTGCAACGTCCCGCGCAACAGGCGCGTCGCCGCCTGCCCGTCAAGCGCACCATGCGTGCGGGCGAGCAGGCTGCGCGCCAGTGTGAAGTTTTCCGCCCGCGCCGCGATCAGCGCCTGGATAAAATAGGCGCGTGGGCTTCCCGGCGCGAGGGCGAGCGCGCGGCGACTGAGCGCGACCGCCCGGCTCGCCCGCCCCAGATCGGCGAGCGTCGCCGCATATTCGATGATGGCGGGGACATAATCCGGGTTGCGCTTCAACGCCGCCTCAAACCAGCGCGTCGATTCCGCGAGCCCGAACTGATCGCGCGCCAGCACCGCTTTCAGCGTCAGGGCGTCAACGCTGGTCGGGGAAAGCGCCAGCGCCTTGTCCGACGCGGCCAGCGCCGCCGCCATATTGCCGGTGGCGACGTTGAAGCGGGCGATGTCCGCCCAGAGCGCGCTGTCGTTGCTGTCGATGGCGCCCGCGCGATCGAAAGCCTGCGCGGCTTCATCATAACGCCCCAGCGCCTGCCAGGCCTGCCCCTCGATGCGGGTGCGGAACAGCATTTCGCGCGCGTCGGCATCGGGCGCGGTGGCTTCGGTGATGGCCTGCTCCGGGTCTCCGTTCAGCAACGCCGCATGGGCGAGCAGATGGCGGATCGGCCCGCGCTCGGCACCCAACTGGATCGCGCGATCAAGCTCATCCTGCCCGCCGCGCCCATCACCCAGCATCAGCAGGACGCGCGCCTGCACGATCCGCGCCTCTATGGACGCCGGATCGGCCTTGATTGCGTTCATGAGTTCGACGCGCGCTGTGCGGGGATCGTCCTTCTTGAGCGCCGCCAGCGCCCGCGCGACACCCGCGCGCGCATCCTCGCGCTGCCCCGCCGCGACGGGCGCGACGAGGAGTGTGAGGCACAATGCCGCCCCGATCAGCAACCGCTCAGGCGTTGATGCCATAGGTCCGCATCAGGTCGTATAGCGTCGGGCGGCTGATGCCGAGCATCTTCGCCGCGCCGGAGATATTGCCCTCGGTCCGGGCGATGGCGCGGGCGATGATCGCCCGGTCGGTCTCCTCGCGCGCGCTCTTGAGGTTCAACGCCATGTCGGCCTTGTCGTCCGGCATGGCGAGATCGAGATCGGCGGCGGTGACGAGCTTGCCGTCCGCCATGATGACCGCGCGCTTCACCCGGTTCTCCAGCTCGCGCACATTGCCCGGCCAGCCATGAGCATCCAGCGCGGAGAGCGCATCCGGCGCAAAGCCGGTGACAGGCCGCCGCATCTCGTCGGCATAGCGGGCCAGAAAATGCCGGGCGAGCAGCACCGCATCGCCCTGCCGCTGGGCCAGCGAGGGGATGCGCACCACGATCTCGGCCAGCCGATAATACAGATCCTCGCGGAAGGAGCCTGCCGCGATCATCTCCTCCAGATTCTGGTGGGTGGCGCAGACGATCCGCGTATCGACAGGGATAGTTTGCCGCCCACCGATGCGCTCGATCACGCGCTCTTGCAGGAAGCGCAGCAGCTTCACCTGCAAGGGCAACGGGATGTCGCCCACCTCATCGAGAAAGAGCGTGCCGCCCTCCGCCAGTTCGATCTTGCCCGGCGTGGTCTTTACCGCGCCGGTGAACGCGCCCTTCTCATGGCCGAACAGTTCGGACTCGAGGAGCGTTTCCGGGATCGCCGCGCAGTTCACGGCGACGAAGGGGCGCCC
>CAZLTO010000129.1:0-4740 GCA_964562475.1 uncultured Sphingobium sp.
CCGGGAGGTTCGGGATGGCGGCGAGGGTCGCTTCCAGCGCGGTGAGCGCCTGCTTTTCCTGTTCCTCCAGCGCGGGCAGCGTTTCCTTGAGCGCCGCGACCTCGGCTTTCAGCGCATCGGCTTTTGCGGTATCCTTGGCTGCCATCGCCGCGCCGATTGCCTTGCTCGCCTCGTTGCGCTTGGCGAGGCCGAGCTGAAGTTCGGTCGCCAGCGCGCGCCGCGCCTCATCGAGCTTCAGTATCTCCGCGCTCATGCCATCGAGCCCGCGCCGTTTCAGCGCCGCGTCGAAAGCTTCGGGGTGTTCGCGGATGAAGCGGATGTCGTGCATAAACTTGGGCGTCCAGTAAGCTGGGTTTCGCCAGCCCTATGCCGCCCCGCGCGCCCTTAGGCAAGCCAAACAAAAATGGGGCGGCGCGGAAGCCTGCCACGCCGCCCCAGGGTCGCCTCGGGAATCTGTATCAGGCCGTGTCGCTCTCCGGCGCTGCCCGCTTTGCGAAACGCTGGCGCGCGACCAGCGCCGCCGCCGCCGCGCCGAACAGCAGGATCATCGGCGGCGCGGGCACATCGGTGCCGCCGTTGCTCGACGAGGTCGAACTGCTGCTGGAAGACGATGTGCTCGATGAGGTGGAGGACGATGTCGAGGTCGAGCTTGATGTGCTCGTCGATCCGCCGAAGCTGGATGAGCTGACATTGCCTGATGAAGTGGAGGTGGAGGAGGACGTCGACACATTACCCGAGGAGGTCGAGACGCCGCCGGTCGATGTGGAGGTGGATACGCCACCTGTTGACGTCGAAACACCGCCCGTTGAAGTGGACACGCCCCCGGTCGAAGTGCTCACCCCGCCGCTGGTGGAGCTGGTGGTCGAGGTCGATGAAATGCCGCCTGTCGAGGTCGAGGACGTCGAGGAAACTCCCCCGGTAGAGGTGGAAGAGCCACCTGTCGAAGGGGATGATCCGCCCGTCGATGTGGAAGTGCTGCCCCCGGTGGAAGTGACGCCGCCAGTGGATGACGAGCTGCTGGTCGATCCGCCACTAGTGCTGGTCGATCCTCCACTGGTGGTGGAGGAGATCACCACGCTGCCGCCGCCTCCGCTGCCGCCGAAAAAGCCACCGAAGAACCCGCCGCCGCCCCAACCGCCGCCGCCACTGCCGCCATATATCACGGGTGCCGGGGCCGGGCTGCCATAGACTTCGGGCATCGGCGCGGGGGCTGGGAGCGGGATAGGCACCGGCGCCGGTTCAGGCTGAACGATGGCCGGATATGCCTGTTCGACCCGCTTGCGCTTGATCGGCTTGTGCTTCACCATCTTGGTCGGCGCAGTATATTTCTTGCCCTTGACCGAGTGAACGACCGCCGGGCGCGGCTTTTCGGCATAATGCACCGCACCGCCGCCGAGTACGGCGCCGCCGGCTGCGCATGCGCATAATTTTGCAACGGCAGTCTTTGCCGACATATTCGAATTCCCGAACAGCATCCAGATCGTGCGGATGGGACCGGACCGGCCTTGCTCCGCGCGTCTGATCTACGACACAAGCACAAAAGATAGCGTTAACTGCAAGCCTGTTAACCCCGTTTGTGGGCCGAATGTGGCACAATTTACAGTCCGGGTCATCGTGGCATCCGGGATCTGTCCGATTATGGAACATCTGACCGCTCATGCCCGGTTCAGCCGCATCGGTGCAGTCGGCGCATGCTTGGCCTTGTATGGCGGCAATGGCGCCGCTATAGGCGCCACAATCAAGAATCGGGCTTTTGGGCCGGAGGTTCACATGATCCGGTCAGGAGAAAAAGATGGCAAGTAGCACAGTGACCGCAGGGGATCAGTCCAAGGCTATCGTGGCCCTGCCGGACGGATACAAGCCATCCGCCGACGAAGAATTCATGAACCCGATGCAACTCGAATATTTCCGGCTTCGGCTGCTCGACTGGAAAAAACAGATACTGACCGAGGCGGAAGGCACGTTGGCCGTGCTGCAAAGCGAGCCGTTGCGCGAGCCGGACATGAACGACCGCGCCTCCAGCGAGACGGACTGGTCGATTGAGCTACGCACGCGCGACCGGCAGCGCAAGCTCATCTCCAAGATCGATGCGGCGTTAAGGCGTATCGACGAGGGCGAATATGGCTATTGCGAAGTGACCGGCGAACCGATTTCGCTGGGGCGTCTGGAAGCCCGGCCGATCGCCACCATGACCCTGGAAGCGCAGGAGCGGCACGAACGGCAGGAAAAGGTCTCGCGCGACGACTAAAGTGCGCTGCGTTCAATCTGCCGCAGGACGCGCGCCCTACTTATTTGTTGTCGCATCGCTTATTGCCAAAACCGGTTCCCACTTTTTGGCAGGATGCTCTAACCATCACCGGCCAGAGATCGTATCGCTGCGGCCTGTTGCCGGGGTGACAGCCTGACTGATCGCACCAACCCCGCGCCTGACACCAGACCCGCTGGTGTCAGGGCAAGGTTCGTCTGAAGGGTGTCGATATTCTCGCGACTGAAACAGGCCGCTCAGGCGCTGTGCAGCTCTTCCTTCAGCCGCAAATTCCGCTTCTTTAAATCTGCCAGCAATAGGGCATCCGGCAGGGGCCGACTCATCTCGAGTCGAATCTTTGCCTTGAGTGCGTCACGCTTGGCTTGAAGAGCAGAAATGTGGCTGTGTTCCATAGACATTCTCCAAAATGAATGTGTTGGATGGACGAGTAGAACATGATTCGCTCCGTTTGTCTCGAGTCATTTTTATGCATGTCGACATGTTGCACGAATGTCAGGCCGGAACGAGCTATGTACTGGACCACGTCGGGAAATGTGGGTTATCCTTGCGGCCATGAATCCCGAAGAAATCATGCGCCGTATCGAGCTGTTGCGCCAGGAGCATCGCGATCTCGACACGGCGATCATGGCCCTGGCGGAGAGCACATCGCGGGATCAGCTGCAACTGGCCCGGCTCAAGAAACGCAAGCTGATGCTGCGGGATGAAATCGCGTTTCTGGAAGATCAGCTGATCCCCGATATCATTGCCTAACGGCGCGATAACTGTGTCCTTACGGGACATTCTTGTTCGCCGGATCGTTTACCATATACCAGTGCTGACAAAGGCGCCGGGATATGTCACCGACGATGCATGCACACCGCCGAGTCTCTTAACCCAGCCCTGTTTTCTCGTTTGATTGACGGCCTTTATATCGAGGCGCTGGTCATGGCGGACGAGGCGCGCGCCTATTTCGACCGGCAGGGCGCAGCCGATAAAGATCGTTACGATACGATGACGCGGCTCTCCTTTACGTGTGA
Organism: uncultured Sphingobium sp.; assembly: GCA_964562475.1. Taxonomy (GTDB): domain Bacteria; phylum Pseudomonadota; class Alphaproteobacteria; order Sphingomonadales; family Sphingomonadaceae; genus Sphingobium. Next base: position 3,283 of record CAZLTO010000129.1, read on the forward strand.
GTCCCTTAAGGTGACGACCCGGCTGATGCATGTGATCGCGTGGCTGATGACCCAGAAGGCATGGCTGCGCGGTGAAATCCGCACCGGCGCACTGGGCGACCCGAAATATCGGCTGGGTCCGGCCGCTGAGACGGACGGGGCTGTGCTCGCGATCATGCCTGACACGGCGCGGCAGCTCGTGGAGGGTAGCCAGCTGCTCTATGATCGGGTGCTGCGCCTGCAGGGCAAGATGGATGATGCTCTTGCTGTGCCGGAAAGAAATGGCGCGGCAGCCATGGCGCCGACCAGCCCCGCGCTGGAACTGATCGGACGGCTGGAAAAGAGCTTCTGACCGGAGCATCCGCGCGTTCGGACACGGGTTGCCTGTCGCAGAATCCCCCTTAGCGCATTGCGATACAGTTATGGCTTGATTAGGGTCGGCACTTCGTATCATGCCTGATCGATGTCGGAACGCATGGCACGGCCCGAGGTTGAGCATATTGTGACGGCAAAATATATGCATGGACGATATGGAGCGCGCTGGGCGCTGCCTTTCGTGCTGGCGGCGATGCCCGCAATGGCCGAAGCGCAACAGCCGCCGGTCCCCCCGGCTGTCTACGGGCAGGCCGATCCGTTGCCGGACTTTTCCCTCGATCTGGATGAAAGCCTCGACGTGGGCGTCGCCTGGCCTGACCTAGACGCGAAGTCTGCCGAGGAACTGGCCGTTGTTCCGGTCGAGGCACCGTCGTCGCCGGAAGGAGCCGGAGTGGATAGTGCCGCGCCAAAGCCGTTGCCGCTGGAGGGTGACGATCTTGCCCAGGCGGACAAGGGTGGCGCAGACGATACGAGCAGGCTGGCCGATGACGGTTCCGAGCACCGGTATCGCATCGTCATCACCGGGCTGGAGGGCATTTCCGATGCGCTGTTCAGGGAGCGCTTCAGTGGCCTTTCCGTGTTGCAGGAACAGCGCGGCAAGCCCGCCAATCTTGCGCAGATCAACCGGCGCATGCGGCTCGATACGGAACTTCTCGATCGCCTGATGCGCGCCAAGGGCTATTATGACGCCATCATTCGCCCTGCGGTGAGACAGCCGGATTCCGGCGACGACGACAAGCTCCTGGTGACGTTCGATATGCGTCCGGGAGAGCGCTATCTGCTCTCGCGGGTCTCGCTGCCGGGCCTTGCCGTCGCTGCGGAGAAGGTTCCCACGCTGCGGTCCATGTTCCCGGTTTCCGTCGGGCAACCGGTCGATGCCGATGCGATCTTCGCCGGGCGCGACGCACTGGCGAAGGGCCTTGGCGAAAACGGCTTCCCGTTCGCGCAGGTCGAGGAGCCGATCGTCACGGTCGACCATGAAACGCGCAAGGGCGATCTGGAGATGGTCGTCCGTGCGGGCGGTTATCGCCGTTTCGGCGCGATTGTCGTCGAAACGCCCTCCGGCAAGCGGTTGGTCTCTGCGCGCCACCTCTCGCGGATCGC
>CAZLTO010000130.1:0-4738 GCA_964562475.1 uncultured Sphingobium sp.
GGAACTGGTGCCGGTCCGCACCGCAGCGTTCGAGAAACGCCTTGCCGTCAGCCCTGTCGGTTTCTGCGCCATAGAGTTCACCAGCATTGCCCTCGCGTGTCACGCCGTCACGCTGGATATAATGGAGATGCGCGCGCGCCGCGCCGAGGTTCCTTCCCTTCAACCGCACCAGCCGGGACTTCACCACCGCGCGGCGGGCACGATAGCCGGCGAGACGGTCGCGGCTGGAGAGCAGCCGACCGATGCTGGCGCCGCGCCCGATGCGGCTGCCATCGAACCGCCTGGCACGCGCTTTGGACTTCGCGGCGTTGAGCCCGGCGGCGACCACCACCCGGCTTGCATATTTGGCACCGCGCTTGCCCGCACCTTTGGATCGCTTACGACCCAGGCGTGGCTCGAACTCCTCGTCATCGCTCATCGTGCGACCCCGAAATTGCGGGGTCTCGCATCTGTCTCGTGACTGGTCTTCCTGTCTCGTGAAAAAAAGATGTGCAGACCTGGGTTTGGCAGTGTCTTGGAGACACTGCCTTTATCTTGTTGTCCCTGTATTCCTCCCCTTTTCCCGCTCCATAGCCACAAATCTGCAGAAATAACGCCCTTCCAAGCGGACGCCATCGAGGAACGGCGTTCAGCGGTCATCGGACCGGATCGCAAATAGCGGATCAACCTTGGGAGCGGCCGGAACTTCGCCTTTATCGCTACCCTGCTCTTGCCGGACGATGAACAAGGAGGGCGATTTCCTCGGCGCAGAAGACGGCTTTTCAGCGCCCATTTCTGCAAGGTAAGCGATGGTTTCAGAAGGCAGCGGACGCCCGGAAAGATGTTCAGCATAGCGTCCGGGACCGGCATTATAGGCCGCAAAGAGACCGGGATAGCCGAAGCGATCGTGCATCAATCGCAAGTAGGATGTGCCCGCCAATATATTGTCGCGCGGGTCGTCGGGATCGTTCCCAAGAGCCAGCCGGACGCGCATGTCAGCCCATGTTCCGGGCATCAATTGCATGAGGCCGATCGCACCCTTGGGGCTGCGGATCGGGCGGCCATTAAGCTGCGTGTGCCCACCACTTTCGGCCCGCATCACCTGTTCGATCCAGCGCGTGGGGATGCCGAAACGGGTCGACGCTTCCTCGACAAAGGGTCGCCAGCGCACCACCTCGTCGGCGTGTGCGGGCATTGCGGCGAGCAACGCGGCGGCGGTGACGAAAGCCCTTATCGCGCCCATATCAGCCACGCCGGACCGATGATGTCGGAAGCTTTGCTGATCCCGAAATAGCGCCCGTCGAACGATGCGGGACTGTCGGTCATCAGCAGAAAATAGTCGCCGGAGCGCAGACGGGTGCAGCCCTGCCAGCGCGGCATCGAACGGCCTTTGCCGTCCCGTTCGAGCCGCATGACAATGGGCCTGCCATTGAGGAAAATGGTCTTCGCAAGCGCGCAGATTTCGTCGCCAGGTCCTGCGGCGACACGCTTCACCAGCGGCACATTCATGGGTAGATAACGACGCTCGGCGGCCATGCGGCGATAGCGTTCCGGCACCCGCGCGATCACAATATCGCCCGGCAGGATCGCGTCGCCGGGCGACACGAGATAGAGGCCCACCGGCGCGCTGGCGCTTGCGTTCCAGACAAGACGCGGCGCGGGCGGAAAGGCGATGGTGAAGCCAAGAGCAAGCGCTCCTGCCGCGATGCCAAGCGCAATGCGCCGCAGCTTGTCGCGGCGTTTCGCCTTGGCCCGCAGCGCCTCGCCCCACGCGAGCAAAGGTGCGTCGGTGTCAGAGCTGCGCCGCCGGGTCATGGCCGAATCCCCTTGGCGCTTTGCTCGCGGCTCCAGCTATCCAAATCGTCGATATGATATTGGACGAAACGGCAATGACGGCGGAACACCGGCCCTTCGCCCTTGGTCCGCAGCTGCTTTAGCAGTCGCGCAGATATCTTCAAATAAGCCGCCGCCTGCTCGGTATTGAGGAAGGGCGAGCCGCGCTTGGCGCGGTTCGCGCGGGTGATATCGTCGTCATTGTCCATGGGTCACCGGGTTGCTCACGGCGCGGCCCTATCGCCGTCCGTTGCACCGGGTGTGCCGCGCCCGGCACCGGTCGGGGAGTGTCGAAAGCGCCCTTGCCGAAATCGACACCCCAAACGGTAAAGGCCCCGCGACTGAGCGCGGGGCCGGACCGGTCAGCGCGACCAGATGAGCTTCATTGTGCCATCATCGCCCTGCACCAGCGTTGCATAGATCGGTGCCGGGAAGGACGGATCGTCGAGCTTGACGCTGAGATATTCGGCGCCGGTATCGCGCGCCGCCTTGGTCCAGCATGCCCCGAACTCGACACCGCCGCTGCTCACCCGGTAGTCGGGCGCTTTGTCATTGTCGCGTTCAACGGGCCGGATGCTGGCCTTAACGCGCAGCGTGAGGGTGCGGATTTCGCCGGTATAGATGCCGTTTTCGCCGCGCGTGAATGTGCCGATCTGTGCCATGATATGTACTCCTTTGATGTCGAGCGCCGCCCGATTGCGGCCTCGATGGCAGTCGAAAGGGCGGCGGGATGGCCGGGCTGCACCCGGCTTGGGGTCCCATCGCGCTCGCGCGATGGGTGGGGGCCGAAGCGATCAGCGGAGGACGGCGCAGCCGGTCTTTCTTGGCTACCGCGAGGAGGCGTGGAACACGCCGGGGAAGAAAGTCCGGCGCAGCCGTTGCAGGCCCGGCAAGGCCGCCGCCAGACCTGCCATGTAAGAGGCCGTGCGGGTGGTTGATTATCCAAATGGAGGAGCAACTATCGGCACATGTCGACTGTCGCGCGGAGGCAATTCGACCTATAGTCGGAGCGAAAGGGGCAGTCATGACGACAGTACTGGACAGGGTCAGGGCATTGATCGAGCGGCTGGCGCCAGAGCCGGTGTGTGACGATTGCATCACCCAAAAGCTCGACCTGACGGGGCGCCAACACGCCAATCACAAGACCCGCGAGCTTGCTGGCAGCCATGGGTTCAAGCGCCGCAAGGCAAATTGCATATTGTGCGGGGCTGAGAAGCTGGTGATCCGCGCCAAGGCGCGCTGACCCGATAGCAGGGCAATTTCAGGAAGCCGGGAGGCGGTTTCCCGCCTCCCAGATGATACGTCAGGCGGCGATCCGCTCCGGCTCGACGGAAACCCCATCTTGCTCCAGATCGGCATCGGCGCCATCCGGCTGCTGCCGTGCCGCTTCGAGCCTTTGCTGCGCCGCGACCGTACCGACACCACCGCGCGCGGTATAGGCTGTCGGGGGAAAGCGCATCCAGCGCGGCACCCAACCCGCGACCTTTTCGCGCCCATCGGCGCCATCCAGATGATCGCGGACGATCTTTTTCAGGGTCTTCGCTTTCTCGCCCGCATTGGCGCTGGCGATGATCGGACCCGCAATCTCGGCAACCAATGCACCCAGCACTTCCTTGTCACGCAGCAGGCTGAAAAAGGCATCGTCGGCCTGCCAGTATTGCGCCATATCGATGCCGATTTCCTGTCCCACCGCTTCGATCACGGCACTGCCGCTCGCCAATGTTTCGCCCATGACAATGGCGATCACGTCCATCACCACCGGGTCGGGGAGGTCGAGCAAGCGCAGGAATATAGTCACAAGATCATAGTCGTCCCCATTGCCGCCGGTAACGGTTGGTTCCTCCGCCGAGAAGCCCAAAACGGCGAGCACCGCGCGGCGCTTCTCGTCGAATTTCGTTTCGGCAAGCGAGGTTTCGACCGACTCGCGGACCTCGTCGTTACGGCTACTCTGCGGTTCAGGTTTCACGGTCCAGAGATGCGATCCGGTGATCGCATGGGCGACCATCAGGCGCAGCGCGATAGCGGGATGCGCGGTCAGCCGTGCCCGCACGGCGGCATGACGATGCAGGTCGATATAAGTTTGGCAAGTGCTGGTGATCTCCGGTCGAGCGGCCTTCTGGCCGGTGCCAATCTGCTCCCCGCTCTCGATGCGCCGTGCCTCTTTGCGCGTCACATAGCCTTCATGAAAGGTGACTTCGCCGGTGCCGCGCACGTCGATATAGACGCGTCCGCCCTTGCGCTTGCCCGCCTTTTCATATTCCCAGACATGGAAATGCTCGGATGGCGGGACGATCACGGCATCGCTCCAGCCCGCGTCGAGATACGTGGCGCGGCGCGCTTCCAGGGCTGCGTTCTGCGCTTCCCAGAAGCTATCGGGGTCCGCGAAATAGCGGTCCTCGCCGAACAGGTCCGCGACCAATGTGCCCTTGAACCCGGCAAGGTCGAACAGCGCGACGTTCGCCTTGATCGACTGTCCGCCGAACAGCCATGATTTCAATTGATGCCCGGTCGGCACATAGGCGTCCACGTCGTCATAGAGCGCCAGCCATGCCTGTTGCTGGCGCTTGCTCGCCATCGTCAAATGGCGGACGGTGGCGGCATCGGTTTCCTCGCGCCGGTAGAGATCGCGGATGCGCGGCAACAGATTGCCGAGCGCGAGGATGCGACGCACGGCGGCATCAGGCAGACCGAAGGTCGCGGCGATAGTGTCGACGCTGCGACCCTCCTTGACCAGACGCGTGAAGGTCTCCCACTGCGTCACCTCGTCGGGATCGAGCCGGGCAAGGTTCTCAATCAGCGAGGCTTCGATGGCGGCGGCATCGTCGCCCTCTTCAAGGATCGCGCAGGGGAGCGGCGCGGCTTCGCCGGTTTCCGCCGCGACAAGGCTGGCGGCATGGAAGCGCCGCGCGCCCGCGACGATTTCATA
>CAZLTO010000131.1:0-4674 GCA_964562475.1 uncultured Sphingobium sp.
GGGGGGCGTGTCTTGCCATTGCGCGAGAGGCTGGTGGTGGGGGTAAGAATGCCGCTGAAGTCGACCGGGCCGTTCTGGTCGGTGCCGAGCGAGTTGTAACCAGTCGGAGCGTCTATAGAGCCGCTGACATCGACGGAACCGCCGCCTGTGGAGGTGAGCACGAGGCCGCGCACATAAGGATCGATGCTCTCTGCCGCGCCGGTGGAGCTGTAGGCATCGACCTGATTGCCCGCCTGAAGGCTGATCTGTCCGCCCGCCGTGGTTTTCAGTTCGCCTGCGCTCGTGACCTTGGGCGCAGCGAGGATCACAAAGCCGCCGGTGGAGTTGATCCGTCCGCCCGTCGCCACATCTACCGAGCCGTGCGTCTCGCCTGCTATCGACGAAACTATTCCGCTCACGGCGCCTGTCAGAATGCCGTTTTGCAGATAGGCGTTGTTACGCTCCGCGAGGCTGAGCGTGCGTGTGGTGGTGGAGCTGGTCTGGATCGTGGCTGAGCCAAGTTCGAGCGAGCTTGCGACCAGCGAATTCAGATTGACCTGCGATGTCGCGCCAAACAGCACGCCGGAGCGGTTGAGCACATAAACGGTGCCGTCCGCCTTGATCGAGCCGAGTATCTGGCTCGGTGCCGGGCCGCGCGCAGGATCAAGAAGCCCTGTCGCCGGATTGATGCCGCCCACGACGCGGTTCACCACCACCCAGTCCTTGTTGCCCTGCTGGTTGAAGGTGAGCGTGGTATCGCGGCCCACGTTGAAGCTGTTCCACGAAAGCAGCGCCCGCGATTGCGTCTGGTTGATCGTGACATCGACCGGCGCGCCGTTGGTCGTCTGGGTCGGCAGGCTGGCGCCTTCCCACACATTGAGGCCGCTCGCATCCAGCGACGAGGTGACGCCGTTCGCCACCGGATCGAGGCCGCCCGCGCCGAGGCCATTGCGTATGGTCTGCGCGGCGGCGAGTGCGGCGGCGCGTGCTGCGGAATTGGCGTTGGCGACGACATTGGCCTGCGCCGTGATGCGCGCGCGATAGGCCGCCTGCCGCTGCTGTATCTGCGCCATGGAGGGAGAAATGACCGACCTTGTCGCGGCACTCTGGGCATTGGGGGCGGCAATATTGACGGAACGGCCGAGCGCTGCAGCCATATTGCGGAGTTGGGCATGTGCAGGGGCGGTGATCGCCAACATCGAGGCGAGGGCGCCGCCGCTTGTGCCCAGAAGCAGCATGGACCGACGGAGAGGCCGCGCACTGTTTCCGGCTCCGTTTGCAACCCGCATATTTCCTCCACTCAGCCCAAGAATATTACAGCCCGATCCGCCGGCCGATTCGGCGAACGGTTAAAATTATATTGACCTAATGTTTCACTTTTGCGCCGGACCCAGCTGCGTTCGTGGTTAAGAAGCGCGGTTTTCTGAGGAAAAATGGTTAACCAGGTCCGGGCTTAGCCGTTAATTTGCATCAGAATGCTGCGGTCAGATCGAATTGCAGCACATCGATGGACAGCGGCGAGGCAGTGATCTCGTTTGCGCTCATCCATTTCCCACTGAACACCACGCCGTCCGCGAGGCCCAGTGCTGCGCCAATGGTGTAGCCCTTGGCGTTGGTGCCCCCGAGGTGGAAGTCGCTATCCGGGAATGCATCCGGCACGGCGTCGCTTTCCAGATAGCGATAACCTGCCATCGCCCGCCACTCGCCCCATTTGCTCGGCTTTTTATAGCCAACCACGAGGTTTGCCATCCAGCCCATATTGCCGCTCTGCACCTTACCGCCGCCTCCGCACGTCGCAAGCCCATTCGGATCGGGGTTGGTGAATGGCGCGATGAATGTTCCATCACTCCGCAGGCGGCAATCGTCGCTGCGTTTGTAGGCGAGGTTACGGAGATAGTTGCCGCTAAGGGTCGCGTTCTTGGTGTCGCCAAACGGAATGGAGACTGACGCATTCAAATCCAGCACGCGATACTTGTAGTTCATGCCGAGATATTGACGCTCGTCTTTTGGATCAACCGCATCGCTGGGGATCCGTATATCCCTGATATAGAACAATGTATTTCCTTTTCGTGGGTACATTGCTCGCGTGGCATCGCTTGAGCACTCTGAGGGATCGGCCCCAAGGGGACTGGATGCCGTAGTGGAGCCATTAGAATCAATGCCCTTAAAGTCACATGGATCGGAAAGCTGGCCCTGAAGATTGTGGAAATCATGATAGGCAGCCGCTGCGGAAATGCTGATCCCGCTGTCTGTCTTGTATTCGCCAGCAATCTGGGCGGAGAACAGCCATTTCGAGGGGTTCAAGCGATGCTCAGAAGGCGCGCCGCTTAATGGTGTGTCGGTAAACTTGTCGAGGGTGTCGCTAGACCCATAATCGAGCGGGAAGGCTCCGCCGCGCAGTTTGAGGCCGAAATTCTCCGGCATGAATTTGTCTGCGCTGATCTCTGCGGCGAAACCATCGAAGCGCAGGTCTTCGTCAAACATCAGTTCGGTGGAGGTGAACGGATTGTCGAAGCGCCCGATGGTCGTCTTGATCCAATCCTTCGGCTTCAGCTCGATATAGGCCTTGTCCAGCCAGATGTCGCGCTTCGTGAAGCCGCCCGCCAATTTCTGGTTAGTGGAAATCGGACTGTTGTCATCGCCCGTGGCAATCTGGATGCCGACCTTGACATTAGGGCTGATATTAGCCGTGACACCGAGGCGCGCACGCATTCTCAGCCGATTATAGCGGTTGCCTGTGGTGTCGAGCAGCGGCAGGTTGTGCAAATCGGTCGTGTTGATCGGGCTGGAGGAGGCGCCCAAGCGCGCAATATCGACGATCGTCGGATCATTAAGACGCGATTGCAGCTCGGACTGTGACCGTATGCGAATATCGCCTGATACTGTCACCCGGCGCACCCAGCCCGGCATGGAATTAGACGGCGAAACCCATTTTTCCGTCTTGGCTTTGGCCATGACCTCATCGCGCACCTGATCGGCAATCTGCTTGCGGATGGCTTCCGGCACATAGGGCACCCGGACCACGCCAGCCGGGGCGGGCGGCGCTGGCGGCAGAGGATTGTCTGCCGTGGCGGTTTGCGCGGTCAGCGGCGGGGGATTGAGCGCGGCGGCGCGCGCGGCCTCGCCCTGCGCCTGCTGCAATAATGCCTGCCCGTTTTCCGGGGTGATGGTGCCCTGTTTCACCAGCAGACGGATGAGATTTTCCATTGCGTTGGTGGAGGGTTGAGCCGCATCCTGCGCATGGGCCAGGCTGAGCGGAAGGGCGGCAGCCAGCAGCGCGAGTATCGACGCACATGTCGTGCTTCGCTTCGTCTGCCTGATATAGTGCCGGGCCATGATATTCCTTCCTTCCTTATGAAACCGATAAATGTGCTAAAGCGACCGACGCCCTTTGACCGTGATGCGCCGGGGAAACTTGAAGCTGGCAGGCGGGGCATCCAGCCCGCTCGCGCTTTCGATAAGGGCTTTGAGCATCGCGTCTCGTTTTGAGTCGCCGCTGCTACTGATCAGATCCGCGCGCGTCACCGCGCCGCTGCTGTTGACCCAGATGGCGAAATCCGCCGCGAAGACCATGCGCGAGAGCTTGCTGTCCCGCTGCACGCGCGCCTGCAATGCGTTGCTGATGGAGCGGGCATAGAAGGCGTCCGAGATGCCGCCGTTGCCGATGCCGCAATTTGCACCTACGCAGGTGCCGCCGCTGGAAGGTGCGCCAATGCCTCCGCCGGTTCCCGAGACAAGCCCGCCAGTCGCACCGGCCTGCGCTTCTGCATTCATTTGCATGGGGGCTGGCGCCTGCGGCTTGGGCTCGGGGGTAGGCGTCGCCTTGTCCATCGGCTCCGGCGGTTTTTCCTGCGGCTTGGGCGGCGGTGGAGGCGGGGGCGGAGGCGGCGGAAGCAGGGGCGACATCACCGGCTGCTCGTTCTTCACCGTCACGCTGTGCACGCCGGTGAGTGCGGAATAAAGATACCAGACGAGCCACAGCGCGAGCAGGATGCCGATCACGATCAACCCGATCTGGATGATCCGGTTGCCATGAGGCTCCTGAAATTCGGTCTGATCGGTCGCCGCGCTCATGGGTTCTGCTCAGGTCTGCTCAGCCTGCCGTCGGCTTGCCAGTCACGAGGCCGACCTTGTCGAGATCCAGCCTGCGGCAGAGATCAAGCACCTCCGTCACCTTGCCATATTGCGCGGTGGCGTCGCCCTTCAGCACGATCGGCACATCGGGATTGGAAACCTTGGCGTTCCGCAAGCGCGTTTCGAGATCCTGGATCGTCACCGGATAGGCATCCATGAAAATCTGCCCCTGACTATTGACCGTGAGTGCGATGGTCTTGGGCTGGACCAGGCTTTCCGAGCTGGACGCCTTGGGCAGATTGACCTTGGTGCCCTGCACCGAGGCCGTCGCCATCAGGATGAAGATGACGAGCAGCACATAAGCAAGATCGAGCATCGGCGTGATGTTGATGTCGTCATAGGCCTTGCGGCCGCCACCTACTTGCATGGTTCTGGCTCCTTATTCGGCTGCGACGGGAAGATGGGGCGGATCGGCGGACTCAGCCTGCATTTCTGCCAGCCGGGTGATGAGCCGGTCCACGAACACGCGCATCTCGTCTGACAGGGCCGACAGACGCGAGTTGATGTAGTTGTAGCCAAAGAGCGAAGGGATCGCCGCCGCCAGCCCCGCGATGGTGGCTA
>CAZLTO010000132.1:0-4667 GCA_964562475.1 uncultured Sphingobium sp.
CATGTGAGGGACTATGGCGTCGACATCATGAACCTCCAGCGCGCCAGAAAGCTGCTGCCAGCGGCGTCGGCGGGCGGATTGATCGGCGTCGAGCTTGAGAATGGCGTGGCTTTGAAGGCGAAGACCGTTATCCTTTCGACCGGCGCCCGCTGGCGGCAGATGGGTGTGCCGGGCGAGGACGAGTATCGCAACAAGGGTGTTGCCTACTGCCCGCACTGCGACGGGCCGTTGTTCAAGGGCAAGCGCGTCGCGGTGATCGGTGGCGGCAATTCGGGCGTCGAGGCTGCCATCGACCTTGCCGGGATCGTCAGCCATGTCACGCTGATCGAGTTCGACAGCCAGCTTCGCGCCGACGCGGTGTTGCAGACTAAGCTCAGGAGCCTGACCAATGTGACGATCATCGTCTCCGCCTTGTCGACCGAGGTGCTGGGCGATGGTGAGAAGGTGACGGGCATCCGCTACAAGGATCGCACTACCGATGAGGAGCATCTGATCGAACTGGAAGGCATCTTCGTGCAGATCGGCCTTGTGCCCAATACCGAATGGCTTGAGGGTGACATCGCGCTGTCTCCGCGCGGCGAGATCGAAATCGATGCACGCGGAGCGACATCTCTTCCCGGGGTGTTCGCGGCTGGTGATGCGACGACAGTGCCCTACAAGCAGATCGTTATTGCCATGGGTGCGGGCTCAACGGCCGCACTCTCCGCCTTCGATTATCTGATCCGTCAGGTTCCGGCGGCGACAGAAGATATGGGTTCAGTGGTCAGGGTGACCGTCGCCGCCTGAGCACGGGTGGTCAGTTCGGGAGCCATGCGCACGGGTATATGCGCAGGGTCCTCGAACAGGCGGATCAGCGTCGAGCGGATCAGGGTTTGTACCGCCGACTCGCTCGCGAAACCGCCCGGGATCAGGCAGCGGGCATGCAATACCCTGCGGAAGGCATCATAGACTTCCTTCTTCGGGGGCTGCGGGTTGCGCCAGAACTCGTCCAATATCCCCTGATGGGTGATGCCAGGGATATCGTAGATCGCATTGCCCAGCACGAATACGGGCACGCCTGCGCTCAGGCCCAGCGTGCCCGAAGTGCTGTTGACCGTTACCAGACCCATGCTGCTGCGCGCTATGCTTTCAAAATGACCGCCGACCAGATGGATGACCCGTTCTTCAATGCCCAGCCGCCGCGCCTGCCTGTCGATAAAGCGCCGCCAGCTCCTCAGCTGGCAGTCCAGCGGATGTTCCTTGATGACGAGCACGCTGTGCTCGGGCGATTGATGCGTGAAGCTCTCAAGCACATACAGCACTGCATCATACATGCTCGTGAACGGGGAATGCTCCCTGATCTGGAAATCCGAACCCAGCTGCAGCGGGAACAGGAAATAGGGAGTTTCGCCGACTTTGGCCAAGGTTTCCATGTTGCGCTGTCGGTGAAAATATTCGCGCACATATTTTACGATCCAGCCCAGGCTCTCGACAGCCAGATAACCTGGGCGATGGGATTTGTAGTATGGAAAGCGCCAGCGATTGAACCAGTCGGCCAGATAATAGCGCAACGCATCGCGCATCCGCCGTTTGAAACTTGCCGTAATCTCGATAGTCGGCGGGACGGGCGGTAAATGGGCTGCCTGCTCGATCAATATGTCCGGGTCGCGCGTTAGGGTCGAATATCCGTTCACGCCATTCGGCTCCATCGTTACCCAGTGCGGGCGGATATAGCCTTCCTCGAAGACATGGATATTGATGCCGCGCAGCTTTGCCATGCCATGCGCGGCCATATGCAGCGGTCGGCAATCGCCGAACAGGAGGATATCCGTAATCCTGTTGTCGCGGATGAAGCGGTCGACGTAACGATTCCAGCCTGCTTGTCCTCCGCGGTAATTAACGGACTCTCCGGGCCAGTCGATTTTGTCGCCGCCGTTGAAATTGATCCGGAATACCGGATGGCCGCGCTGCCTCAGCTCCTGTCCGAGCAGCCAGAAGAACGGCCCTGGCGGACCCTGAAGAAACAGAAAGCGTCGTTTCGTAAAGCTGAAGTTCTTCATTGTCGGTACCTTAGCCCGGAAATAAGGCGCCGTAAATTTCCTTGTGCGCGACGCAGCATAACAAGGAGCCTGTTTTCGCGGCGCGCACCTGATCGCAGTCGTTCAATCAGGATCTCCGGCGGGCAGGGAAGGCCGGTGACGGGATCGAGATAGCGCGGATACAGCAGCAGGGTCGCCGCCACGAGTTCATCGAGGGTGCGGGCGCGCCCGCGCCGCTCGGGAATGGCGCGTAAATCGGTAGTAAGGCACCAACCCGCATAGAAAGGCGTGCCATGCGTGGTGACGGGTTTTCCGCGCAGCAAGGCTTCAAAACCGGCCAGTGAAGTGAGCACATGAACCCCGTCGACCATATCCAGCAATGCCGAAATCGGTTCCTTGCCAACAATCGAATCCGCATATTGCAGTGCGTCAACTTCGGGCACATTACCGGGACGATGGCCAGCCAGCACATCGGGATGCGGCTTGTAGAGGATATAGGCATGCGGCTCTGCGGCGCGCGCGCGGCGGAGCAGATCGAGATTGCCGCGCACATCGCCGCCGCCTGCCAGCACCGAGCGGTCATCCTCCACCTGTCCGAGCACCAGAATATGCTTTAGCCACCCACCGGGGCGCGGAAGAGGCGCGTATCCGCCGACATCATATTTGCTGATGCGGCTTTCGACGATCAGATCCCGCAACTGGCGCGCCCGATCGAGCAGATCGGCGGGAAAATCTCCATCAGCCAGCATATTTTCCAGCCTGCTGGGGCGAGCGGGATCATAATGAACGCCAACCGGATCGACGATGATCGAGAGAGGCGGCACACAATCCGCGCCCAATCCCACTGAACGGATAAAACCGTCCTCGACCTCATATACGAGATGGGAAGACTCCTCGCAGCTGCTGAGAAAGCTCTCCGGCACCCGTGCCTTCCACATAGCGATGGAGGCGTCTGCGGGTAGTGCGTCCAGAGCGTGCGAAGTGGCAGCGGCGAATGGCGTATGGCCGTTTGTACCATTCCACAGCAGCGCATCGACCGTATCCTGCTTCCAGTGGCCGAAACCGTACGCCGCCTTGATCGGCCGGTTCGCATCGATCAGCCGCCGCCATTCGGCGCTGTAATCGATCAGGCGCTCGACGGGGCAGGGCTCGCCGGTGAAAGGATCCGCCCAATCGCGCTCCAGCAATTCACGGGCTGCCACTAGCTCCAATGCGCGTTCCCCATTCCCCACAAGTGACCCGAAACGCATGGACGGCCCAAAAAGATGCACGTCTATATTCAATAAAGCGGCAATGAAGGCGGTTTCATCCTCGCCATCCGCCCAGAGTCCGCTCGCGCGGGAAAGCATATGCCAAGGGTCGGCATCACCCTGATAGATGGAAATGCGGCTGTCCACCTCTTCGGGGCGCACATGATGCGGGAGCCATAATAAAACTCTTCCCAGTTCCTTTGTTTTTATTTTATTTATAATTTCAATGATCTGTAAAGAGTTCCCCGGGCGTACCAGAAGATACTCCCTATCCAAAAGCGGAGGTTGTGCGGCCCAATAGCTGCCTCCGACACGCGCTGCGCGCAGCCGCGCAAGCACCTCGGCGACCGGCAGTTTAGGGATGGAAGCGGCGGCTTTGGCGGTTTCCGCCTGTGCCACATGCGCGCCCGGGAAAGGCGGTATGCGTAATAATGGCAGTGGATCAGGGTTGCGATGCGCTGTCATGATCCGCCGTAATGGTGCCCACCGATGTCCACGGCTGGCCCACCCAGCGCTTCAATCGGTCTCGCACCGCCCATAGCGCGCCAATACGCCGCTCCGCCAGCCCCGAAAGGCTAAATATATCCATTCCGGACCAAGGTATGAACGGGTTGCGGCGGCTATAGGCCCAGATTTCGATGCGCATGGCCTGCTTCGAGGCCGCACCGCGCGCATGAAAACCGCATGTGTCGACGACGACGAGCGTATTGGCTGGCACCGTGAAGCGCGTCGGGAGGGGCAGGCCGAGCGCGGCCAGTTCCTCCGGCTCGATCCGCAGCGATCCGCGCGAGGAGAGGAAATCTCCTCCCGCCTGCGCCTCAAGCGCGCGCCGTTTCTCCCACTCCAGCCTTTCCTGTGTAAGACGATGAGAGCCATCGACATAGGTCAGCGGTCCGTCTTCCTCCGTCACGTCGCTCAGGAAATACCATGCCTTCATTGTCGGGTGGAACGTATCGTCATGCAGATGAAGCTGTGGATCAGACGGGCCATCCGCGCGATGGGTGAGGATAGTCTGAATATAATACAGCGGCTCGATGTCGAAACTCGCGACATAACGCATCAGACCGGCCCAGCGCGGCATGCGGATCAACCTGCGCAGCGCGGGAATGTCGCGCAGCATCGCGGCGTCGACAGCGATACGGCGGGTGATCGCGTTGCCCTGCACCATCTCCCGCGCCGGAAAAGCCCGGGCGAGCAGCGCGGAGCGCAGCGACTCGAAATCCTCTCGGGGCAAAAAATCGCGCACCAGCACATAGCCCTGCCGTGCGAATTGCGCCCGGTCCTCAGCACTCAGTTTTTTGCCGAGCTTCGCGCGCCGCCGCGCGGCCAGCCAGTGCGTGGCCCGCACCCGCCAGCCATGCAGCCCCAGCCGATTGAGACGCTTCGAGCCTATCAGCGG
>CAZLTO010000133.1:0-4630 GCA_964562475.1 uncultured Sphingobium sp.
CGGCCGATCAGCGGATCGACCTTGCCCTCCATCGCCTTCTCGTTGAGGTTGACGGTAAACTGGTCGAGCGCGCTGTCCTTCTTTTCCTTGGACTGCTGTTGCTTCTTTTCCTCCTCGCTCGCCTTCACCTGCTGCGGCTCCGGCGTCGGGGTCACGCCCTTGCCGACGCCGTGCGAGAGATAGGAGACGGCGTCCAAACGGCTCATGTCCTGCTGTTGCAGGAAATAGACGGCATAGCTTTCACGCTCCGAGAACAAAGCGACAAGCACATTCGCGCCGGTCACCTCATCCTTGCCGGAAGACTGCACATGCAGGATCGCGCGCTGCACTACCCGCTGAAAGCCGCTGGTGGGGGAGGGGTCCGTGTCGCTGTCGACCTTCAAGCTATCCAGCTCGGTATCGAGATAGTGGGTCACGGAGTCAGTCAGTTCGCCCATATCGACCCCGCACGCCTGCATCACCTTGGCGGCATGCTCGTCATCGATCAGCGCGAGGAGCAAATGCTCCAGCGTCGCATATTCATGATGACGCTCTGCGGCATGGCCCAGCGCATTATGCAGCGTGGTTTCAAGGGCGGGGGCAAAGGATGGCATATCTGTTCTCCCGGCATCCAAGTGGGACGCCATTCACCACTATGTCGGCACACCCGAACGGCTGTTCAAGTGCCTGATCGAATGAGGCTCCCTTCCGGCCCGGTTTCCTATGGGCAAGGGAAGGGGGAAGCATCCGGTCATTTTTTGAATAAGGCCTCTGCGCTTGCTTTATGGTTAACGGATTGCTCGATTTTATTGCGGGTGCGAGAAATTTCCGCTTCCAGCAAGGCAATGCGCGCATGAAGCTCGTCAACGGAGAGGGGGTCGAGATCCTGCCTGGCCAGGGCAGTCAGAGGGTCATTGGTCCGTTTGGGAACAAAGTCTTCCATATCCATGACAGAGAGTGTTGACCCGTTCGCCGTCGCTGTCAATATGGCTGCATGAACCTCGAAGTGATCTCCAAGGAAATGCGCGCCATCGGCTTTGACGCGCCGGGCGGGCCGGATGTGCTGCATGTGATCCGTGAGCCGATCCCCGTTCCCAGAGCGGACGAGGTGCTGATCCGCGTCCATAGCGCCGGAGTCAACCGGCCGGATGCGATCCAGCGCGCGGGGCGTTATCCGTCACCGCCGGGCGCTTCGCCGCTGCTGGGGCTGGAGGTGTCGGGCGAGGTGGTGCAGCTCGGCGCAGAGGCCGAGGCGTCGTTGCTGGGCCAGAAGATATGTGCGCTCTGCAATGGTGGCGGCTATGCGGAATATGTCGCCGTGCCAGCCGGGCAATGCCTGCCGGTGCCCGATGGCTATGACATGACCGAGGCGGCGGCGCTGCCCGAAACGCTCTTCACCGTATGGACGAACCTGTTCGAGCGCGCTTATGCGGTCGAGGACGATGTCGTCCTGGTCCACGGCGGCACATCCGGGATCGGCACGATGGCGATTTCGCTCTGCAATCTGTTCGGCGTGACGATCATCGTCACCTGCGGATCGGACGAGAAATGCAGGCAGGCGCTCGATTGGGGCGCGCATCATGCGATCAACTACCGCACACAGGATTATGTCGATGTGGTGAAGGAGATCACCCACGGGCGCGGTTGCCAAGCTGTGCTCGATATGGTCGGCGGGGATTATCTCGCCCGCAATTTGAAATGCCTCGATGTCGAGGGGCGGCATGTCTCGATCGCGGTGCTGGGCGGCGCTAAGGCGGAAATCTCGATCGTCGATATCATGACCCGGCGGCTGACGCTGACGGGATCGACGCTGCGCCCAGGCTCCAATGTGTTCAACGGGCTGGTGGCGGACGAGATCGGGGGCACCGTCTGGCCCTATGTCGAGCAGGGCAAGCTCCGCCCGGCGATGGACCGTGTCTATGCACTGGAGGATGCCGCCGAGGCGCATGCGCGCATGGAGGCGGGGGATCATTTCGGCAAGATCGTGCTGAGGGTGGCGGAGGGCTGATCCTCATTCCTCTTGCCCTTTGCGGCGCATTGGCGTAGATCGGGACCACGCTGCGGCCACCCTGCTTGGGTGGCCCTTATCATTTCTAGTTTCCGGAGCATGGATCATGTCCCACCCGCTGATGCCTCACGCCACCGCCGCCTGGCTGATTGAGAATACCGGCCTTACCTTTCCGCAGATTGCGGAATTCTGTGGCCTGCATATCCTCGAAGTGCAGGCGATTGCCGACGAGACGGCGAGCACGCGCTATACCCCGCGCGATCCCGTCCGCGCGCATGAGCTGACGCAGGACGAGATCAGGAAGGGAGAGGCGAACCCGGACTATGCGCTCAAGATCGCCAAGGGCAACGAACCCGTGCGCCGCACCAAGGGCCCGCGCTATACTCCGGTCTCGAAGCGGCAGGACAAGCCGGACGGCATCGCGTGGATATTGCGCAACCACCCCGAGATTTCGGATGGTGCGATCGGCCGCCTGATCGGCACCACCCGCACCACCATCGCCGCGATCCGCGACCGTTCGCACTGGAACATTTCCAACATCCAGCCCAAGGATCCGGTGACGCTGGGCCTCTGTTCGCAGCGCGAACTGGATGCCATCGTCGCCAAGGCGGCGAAGAAGGCCGGGCTTGAGGCCCCGTCGGATACGCGCCTCGATGGCGCACGCGAGGCGCTGATCGAGGAACTGCGGCGCGAGCGCGACGAGGCTCATCGTCTTGACGATGAGCTGGCGCAGGAAGAGCAGGCCCCTGCTCCGCGCGCGTCAGAGGGATTCGACGCTCATGCCGAGGCAGCGAAGCTGTTCGGCGAATAATCACATAAAATTATAGGGGTCGATGTCGACGCTGACCCGCACCGATGCGGGCCAGTGGATCGACTCCAGCCAGCCGCGGATTGCGCTTTGCACGTTTACGCCCCGCGCGGCATGCACCAGCAGGCGGTGGCGATAGCGGCTGCGAAGCTGAGCGAGTGGGGCTGGGGCGGGGCCGTATACATGCAGCCCGTCTCGTTTCGGTGCGACCTTGCCAAGGCGGCGCGCGGTTTCGGCGGCTGCGTCCGCGCTTTCGCTGGAGACGATGATCGCGGCGAAGCGGCCATAAGGTGGCGCTTCGGCATGGCGGCGGCTTTCCGCCTCGGCGGCGTAGAAGCGGTCCGCATCGCCTGAGAGCAGGGCGCGGATCACACCCGCGTTCATCATCCGCGTCTGGACATACACACGGCCCGGCTTCTCGCCGCGCCCGGCGCGCCCCGCAACCTGACTGATCTGCTGGAAGCAGCGTTCCGCCGCGCGCAGGTCTCCGCCTTCCAGCCCCAGATCTGCGTCGATCACCCCTACCAGCGTCAGATTGGGAAAATGATAGCCCTTGGTGACGAGTTGGGTGCCGATGATGATGTCGACCGCGCCATTCTCGACCGAGGCCACGAACTCCGCCACCTTCTCTGGCGACCACAATGTGTCGGAGGTGACGATCGCCCGCCGCGCCTGCGGGAACAGCATCGCCGCCTCGTCCGCGATGCGCTCTACGCCGGGGCCACAGGCAACCAGCGCGTCCTCCTCCTTGCACTCCGGGCAGGCGCGCGGGGTCGGCATCATATGTCCGCAATGGTGGCAGGCGAGTCGGGTGGTTGCCTTATGCTCCACCATCCAGCTCGTGCAATTCGGGAACTGGATACGGGTGCGGCAGTGGCGGCAGAGCGTCAGCGGCGCATAGCCGCGCCGGTTCAGGAACAGCAGCACCTGCTCGCCGCGCCCCAGCGTCTCGTCGATCGCCGTGACGAGCGTAGGGGCGATCCAGCGCTGCCGGTCCGGCGGATCGGTGAGCAGGTCGATGCCGATGATTTCCGGCATCTGCGCGCCGCCATAGCGGGCCGGGAGCCTGATCTCCTTATAGGTGCCCAGGCTCACCTGATGCCGGGTTTCCAAAGCCGGGGTGGCGGAAGCGAGGATAACCGGGCAGTCCTCGAACTTGCCGCGCATCACGGCGACATCGCGCGCATGATAATGGACGCCATCCTCCTGCTTGAAGCTGGTCTCGTGCGCTTCGTCGACGACGATGAGGCCGAGGCTTGGGAAGGGCAGGAACAAGGCCGAACGCGCGCCGACCACGACCTTTGCATCGCCGCGCGCGATGGCCCCCCATGCCCGGCGTCGTTCGCTTTGCCGCAGGCCGCTGTGCCATGCGACCGGGAGCACGCCGAAGCGCGCCTCGAAGCGCCGGAGGAACGGCTCGGTCAGCGCGATCTCGGGCAGCAGTACAAGCGCCTGCCTGCCGTCCGCTATCGCCCGCGCGATCCCCTCGAAATACACCTCGGTCTTGCCTGAGCCGGTGACGCCATCCAGCAGGAAGGTCTGGAAACCGCCCACATCGATTGCGTTTACGAAAGTCTCAGCCGCCGCCCGTTGCGCCTCGAAAAGCTTCCCACACCCGTGCTTCGCGAGCCGGATCAGTTCGGCGAATTCCTCGTCGCTGAAGGGGCGCTTCTCGCCGGTGGCTTGGATTTCAATCAGGCGGCCATCGCCGGCTAGAACGAAGTTCGCATCAACTTCGGCGCCGGAATCTTACGGGTAATCGAGATCCAGCACGGGAACAGCTTCGAATACCCCGCCGCAAATCGCGGCCCGCTGGCCTGACACTGGATTGGCAT
>CAZLTO010000134.1:0-4600 GCA_964562475.1 uncultured Sphingobium sp.
CGCCAGCCGCGCTCGCCCAGCAACGCCGCCAGTGTCGATTTGCCCGAACCCGATTCGCCGGTCATGACGAGTGCGCGGCCATCCTTCTCCACACTGCTGGCGTGGACCAGCAGATGCCGCCGCCACCCCAGCGCCATTTGCAGGTTCATCCCCATCTCGGCGGCGAGCAGCCCGTGACGCAGCGCCATCGGCAGGGCATCGGGCAGCATATGGTCGCCCGCGATCCGCACCGAAGGCCGCCAATATGTGCGCCCCGGCCCGGCAGACTCCAGCCGCACGGTAAAATCCGCTATCTCGTCTTCGCCCTGCGGATAGGCGGTATAGAGCGCACGCAACCGCGCAATCGGCTCCGCCCAGGCCGAGCCGATGCGAAAGCGCGCCGGGCCTATCGTCAGATTCAGGATGTGGCGCACGCGCATTCCCGGACGAGGCCAAGTGCCGCCAGTTCCTCCAGATGCGCGATCAGTTCTGCCAGCGCATCAGCTCCAAGCTCATAATGTGCGGACAATCGCTCCAGCAGCACCTCCGCGCTCACAGGCGCCTCAGCCAACGCAGCCACTATCTCCGGCAGCGGCGATGCCAGCATATGCGTCAGGCCGGAGGGGCGATGGAAAACCAGCGCCAGCCCATCCAGTTCATGGCGCAGAAGGTGCGCATCGCTCACCCTCGAATAGACGCCCATAGCGTTCTTCAGCGCGGCATCTGGAGCGAGGCGTAGCAGGTAAAGCCGCTGGTGCCGCTTTGCAGCCGCCGGATATAGTTGAGATAGGCGCGGTTCTGCTCATAGCTGGTGCCGGGAAGCGGGCGTCCGCGCAGCGCAGCCTTCACTTCCTCGCCGGTAAAGGGTCGCCCGCTGCCGGGGAATGACCCTTCCGTCCCGGCGGGGACGACCACGCCATCGGCGGCGATATTACGACCGGCGCGGGCAGGATCGGGAACAGGGATCTGGCAGTGCAGAACGGACGCCGCCGTCTGCGCCAAGGCGGGGCGGATCGAGACGACCGCGGAAGCCGCCGCCAATCCGCCGCCCAGCAGCAATTTGCGACGCGCGACGCCCGGCGCTTCCTGCGCCGCTTCATCGGCGGGCATGCCCCTATCAGATGGTTTTTCGCTCATCCCGCTTCCCACAGACGCCCCATGAAATATTTCCTTGTCATCCCATCGCAATATTTGTCGTAATAATCCAGACTGCAGATTATGACTCAGGGCAGGACCTTATTACTGTTTATCGGGCTGTCCGTAACAGCCGTCGCGGTCCTTTCTGCGATAATAGTCGGCGCGGGCGTCGATATCGTCGCCATCATACTCGCCAGTTGCCTTGTGCTGACGTTCATGACCATGCTTCAGGACGGCGGAAGAACGCCGCCCACCACCGCGAAGCCGCGCGAGTCATTGCCAGGCAATTTTCTCGAGCACCCCGGCTTTCGCAACATCATCAACGGGCTCAGCGCGCCGGTGCTCATCATCGAAAACGGCAAAATCCTTACCGCCAACGCGCCAGCCTTGCAGCTGCTGGGCAATCACATATTGGGCGAGGATGTCAGGATCGCGATCCGCCACCCCGCCGCGGCAGAGCGCCTGACCAGCCGCGAAACGCTGAAAGCGCCGGTCAAGATCGACATCGTTGGCCTCGGCACGCGCGCGCAACGCTGGGCGATGCGCATCATCCCGCTGGACCAGAATGCCGGGCAACAGCGCCTGTTCGTCTATCTCGATGACGAGACCGATGTGCATGCGGCAGAGCGTTCGCGCGGGGATTTCGTCGCCAATGCCAGCCATGAGCTGCGCACGCCGCTCGCCGCGATCCTCGGCTTCGTCGAGACCCTGCAGGACCCCAATGCCGGTGGAGACGCCCAGACGCGCAACCGTTTCCTCTCGATCATCGAGAACGAGGCGCGCCGGATGCGCCAGCTCGTCGATGACCTCATGTCGCTCTCGCGCATCGAGGCGGACAAGCACCGCCTGCCCACGGAACTGATCTCCCTACCGGATCTGATCTCCGAGGTCGTGTCGGTCGCCCGCCAGAATCTGGGCGAGCGCGGCGCCGATATCGTCCTCGTGCCAGACAAGGATCTGCCCCAGATCATGGGAGACAGGACGCAGATCAGCCAGCTGCTCCACAACCTCATCAACAACAGCGCCAAATATGGCCGCCCCGGCACCCCCATAACCATTACGCCCCGCGCCGTGGAGCCGACCATGGTGCGGCTGGAGGTCAGCGACGAAGGCGAAGGCATTCCACCGGACCATCTCCCGCGCCTCACCGAGCGTTTCTATCGCGTCGACTCGGGCCGCAGCCGTGCACTGGGCGGCACCGGCCTCGGCCTCGCCATCGTCAAACATATCATCGAACGGCACAGGGGCACACTCGATATCCACAGCGAAATCGGAAAGGGCACTACCGTGACCGTGTTGTTGCCGCAGGCCGAGCGCTACGCGACGTCGCACAACGAGGACGACGATCGCATTAAGGTGCCGATGTCATAAAAACGCAATCAAATAGTCACAATGCATGCTTGGCTTGCCGCTATAGCCTATTACGAACCGGTCTGACCGAACGGCGCACTCAGGAGCATATCATGAAACAGAACTTCGTTTTTGCGATCTCCGCATTCGCCCTCTCCTTATCCCTTTCCGCGTGTCAGGATCAGGCCGGAAGTGGCGGCGGAAGCGCCGCGCGCGACCAGATTCGCGCTGTCGGCTCCTCCACCGTCTATCCCTTCGCCACCGCAGTCGCCGAGCAGTTCGTACAGAACAACGCCGGCATGAAATCCCCGATCATCGAGTCGACCGGCACCGGCGCGGGCATGAAGCTGTTCTGCGCGGGCGTTGGCGCTGAGCACCCGGACATCGAAAACGCCTCTCGCCGCATGAAGAAAAGCGAGTTCGAGCAGTGCGTAGCCAATGGCGTCAAGGAAATCGTCGAGATTCAGGTCGGCGTTGACGGCCTCGCTTTCGCCGAAGCCAAGAACGGCCCCGGCTTCAAGTTGACGCCGGAGTTCATATATAAGGCGCTCGCCGCCAATCCGTTCGGCAAGGGTGAGAACAAGACGGAGACCTGGGCCGATGTCGACCCCAGCCTGCCCAAGGTCGCGATCTCTGTCTTCGGCCCGCCGTCGACCTCCGGCACCCGCGACTCGCTTTCCGAGCTGATCCTCGAAAAGGGCTGCCAGTCGGATCCGGCGATGAAGGAACTGAAGGAGAAGGACGAAAAAGCCTTCAAGGAGACCTGCACCCGTATCCGGGAAGACGGCAAATATGTCGACTCGGGCGAGAACGACAATCTGATCGTCCAGAAGCTCACCGCCAACCCCAACAGCCTCGGCATCTTCGGCTACAGCTATCTCGAGGAAAACCTCTCCTCGCTGAAGGACGTGCCGCTGAACGACATCGAGGCGACCTATGACAATGTCGCCAGCGGCAAATATCCCGGCGCGCGCCCGCTCTATATCTATGTGAAGAAGGCGCATCTTCAGGCCATTCCGGGCCTGCAGCAATATGTCGCCGAATTCGCGAAGTCCTGGGAGCCGGGCGGTCTGCTCACCAAGCGCGGCATGGTCGCCGCGACGGATGAGGTGCGCGCCAAGAGCGCCGAAGCCGCGAAATCCATGCCGGTCATGGACGGTAGCGACCTGAAATAAGCCGGTGCCGGGAAAGCGAACGACAGGGATTCAAACGACGTGAACGGGGTTGCCATCGTTACGCTCATATTGGGGCTTGGGCTGATCGCCTGGCTGTCTGCGCGCGCCAAAGCCGCGCGGATGGCGCATAGCCCCGATAGCGAGACGGCGTCCCCGTATCGCAAGCCCGTGCTGCATTCGCTTCCCTCCTTTCATGGCTGGTATGTGGCGCTGTGGGTTGTGACGCCCGCATTGCTGTTTCTTACCGTGTGGGCGAATGTGATGCCTGGACTGGTAACGAACCGGGTGCTTCAGGACCCCGCCGCGACCGCCCTTCCCGCCGATGCGATGAGCCGCGGCGCGATCCTGAGCGAAGCGCGCAACGTGGCGTTGGGGAAGGCGAAGGCGGCGTTCGATCCCCGGACCACTGCGCTGGTGGAGCCGTATCGCACCGCCAACAAGTTTTATTCGATCGGCGGCGCGATCGTTGCGCTGATGCTTGCCTTTGCGGGCGGCGCCTATGCCTTCACCCGCATCCGCCCGGATTTCCGCGCGCGAACCCGGGTAGAGCGCGTGGTGATGGGCGCGCTTCTCGTCGCGTCGCTGATCGCCATCATCACCACTGTCGGCATCGTCGCCTCGCTGCTGTGGGAATCGATCCGCTTCTTCTCGATGGTGAATCCGGTCGATTTCCTGTTTGGCACCAAATGGTCGCCGCAATCGGCCGCGATGGGCTATGGCAATGAGAATGCTTTCGGCGCGGTGCCCTTGTTCTGGGGCACGATCTTCATCGGCGCGATCATCGCGATGGCGGTCGCGATCCCGCTGGGGCTGATGAGCGCCATCTATCTCACCCAATACGCCAAGCCCGCCGCGCGCGCCTGGCTGAAACCGATTCTCGAAGTGCTCGCCGGCGTCCCGACCGTCGTTTACGGCTATTTCGCGGCGCTCACCATCGCCCCCAATCTGCGCGATCTGGC
>CAZLTO010000135.1:0-4598 GCA_964562475.1 uncultured Sphingobium sp.
CCAGAGACTTGAACTTGTCATCCTCGCGCAAATCCGCCGGGATGGAATCGAGCGCGCGGGAGAGATTGTCGGCAACCGAAAGAATATCCCGCGCAAACGCCGTCGCGGCATAAGCGCGGGCGTCGGCAAGCTCCTTCTCCATGCGGCGACGGACGTTCTGCGTCTCGGCATGGGCGTAGAGCACGTCCTGCTTGGTCGTTTCCAGCTCCTGCTCCAGTGCGGAAAGCTTGGCATCCAGATCGTCAAGCGCCTCGCTCGCGCCATCGACAGGAGACTCCATTTCGGTATTTTCGTTGGGTTCCAGTTCCATATTCTCGTCGTTCATCTCATCAGTCTCGATAAAGTCTGTGCCGTGAAATCCACCATGGGGATCACGCGCGCATAGTTCAAGCGGGTGGGGCCGATCACGCCGACAACGCCGACGACCCGCCCTTCCCCATCGCGGTATGGCGCGGCTATGACCGAAGAACCGGACAAGGAAAAGAGCTTGTTTTCCGATCCGATGAAGATTTTGGTGGCAGAAGCCGCCATCGCCCCCTCCATCAGGCGGGAAATTTCCTGCTTGCCCTCCAGATCCTCCAGCAACTGCCGCACCCGCTCCAGATCCTCGGACGCATGCTCGTCGATGAGGTTGGCCTGTCCGCGCACAATCAGCACGGGGCGCTCGGCGGCGTCCGCACTCCAGCTCGCAAGACCGCGCTCGACAAGCCCGCGCGCCGCCTCGTCCAGCGCCGCACGATCCTGCGCCAGCTCATTGGCAAGCCGCTCCCTCGCTTGCGCCAACGTCAGGCCGGAAAGTCTGGCAGAGATATAATTGCCAGCCTCGATCAGCGCGGAGGGGCTGATCCCCTTCGGCAAATCGACGATGCGGTTTTCGACGCTGCCATCGGCCCCCACCAGCACCGCCAGCGCCTGATCTGGGCCCGCTGGTCCTGCCTGCCCCAGCGGTACGAAGCTGAATTGCCGCAACACCATCTCGCGCCTCGGCACCAGCACCATGCCAGCGCAGGCGGAGAGGCCGGAAAGTATGGCGCTGGTCGAGGCCAGTGCATCCTCGATGCGCCCACTTTCTTCGACGCCGCGTTCAATCAGGCGGCGCTCCTCTTCCGAAGGCTCCGCCGCCTGCATCATACCGTCGACGAACAGGCGAAGGCCGATCTCGGTAGGCAATCTGCCCGCGGATACATGCGGCGCGGCGAGGAGGCCCATCTCCTCCAGATCCTGCATCACATTGCGGATCGAGGCGGAAGAAAGATGCAGCCCCGAAAGCTGACTGATCGTCCGCGAGCCCACTGGCGCACCTGTACCCAGATAATTTTCCACCACCAGGCGGAATATATCGCGGGCGCGCTCGTTGAGTTCACTGACAGGCGTGATGGACATGCCCCGCTATGTAGGCATGCCCATCCATGTTCTCAATCACTATCCTGTGGCGGCTGTCGCTCGAAGTTCAGTTATAGCGAGGCTTGAGCAGCGGCGGACGCAGGCTGTTTTTGCCAAAGGCATAGCTGATCTGCACAGTGCTCGCGGGTTTTGCCTCAGCATTCGGTTCCGCAACGCCTGGCGATGCAGGGTGCTCAAGAACCAGCTCGTCCGCACTCTGCGCAAGCAGGAAATTGGCGCGACGCAGCCTGTTCTTCCGCGTGAGGAATGGGTTAGCCGCGGAAGGCGCCTCGGCAATCATCGCCTCGCGGCGCGAAACGAGATCGCCTGTTGCCTTCGGCGCCAGGGCGGCAGCGGACCGCACCGGGACGGCGGATGCGAGCATTACTGGTGCTTCAACGGGTTCCGGCTTGGCACTGTTAAAGCGATCGGCAGGATTGACCGCCACGAACGGCTCTACGCCCCGCTCCTGTTCAACCACCGGCTTGTAACCATACATCGTCTCGGGCTGAGTGATGTCGCGGGCGGATGCCTGCTTGCGCCGGAGAGCGGCATAGCTGCCTGCAGCAACGAACAGCGCTGCGCCGAGTCCCAATATCCAATAGCCTGTTTCCGTATCGTAATCGGGCTGCATCGCGGCCACGGCTGGTGCGGGAGGAGCGGGTTCCATCAACCTATTATTGGTGGGTCTGACCGGAGCGATTGTCGGCTCGACCGATGGTGAAACCGCAGGCTGAGACAATGGAGTGACTGTGGTCGGTGCCTTGGCTTCCTTCACGACCACGCCCTTTTGCGCGGGAGTGGTGACAGAAGCCGCTTTTTTCGGTGCGGTTGTCGCGGTGGAGGGCGTTGCCACTGGCGCAGGCATCGGGGCAACCGGGACAGGCTGAACCACTGGCCCGCTGGACTGATAGATCACTTGCGAAGGCGCGGGCGCAGTCGAAGGAACGCCCGGCGCAGGAGCAATCACGGGCGGCGCTGCGACAGTCGGAGCAGGAGCAGATGCCGGAGCCGGCTCAGCGGGCGTGGCCGTCGGCTCCGTCGTCTGAGCCGATGCAGAGAGGGTTTGCAAAGCCAGAACAGCGGCAATCGCGGCAATGGCGGGGCGAGCGGGGGATGCTGCGTATCTCATGCCGCATTTACGCACGGACGCGGTGATGGTTCTTCTGCGGGCAGCCCTTCTGCGTCGAAGAGAAGGTCTGCAACGACAAATGGAGAAACATGTGCTTGAGCCTCGACGAAGCGTTTTCATCCCGTTCCTGAAATCGCTTGTGCGAGCGAACGCGCAGGCATAAGCGGCTTGGCATTGTTTAGCCTGACAACAATCAGAGAGGTTTCCCCCTATGCGCCCATCCGGCCGCACTCCAGACCAGATGCGCAGCATCACCATCGAACCCGATTTCACCTGCCATGCCGAGGGGAGCTGCCTCGTCAGCTTCGGCGACACCCGCGTGCTCTGCACCGCCAGCGTCGAAGAGAAGGTGCCGCCGTTCCTGCGGGGCAAGGGCGAGGGCTGGATCACGGCGGAATATGGCATGCTGCCTCGCGCCACCCACACGCGCGGCAGCCGCGAGGCCGCCAAAGGCAAACAATCCGGTCGCACGCAGGAAATCCAGCGACTGATCGGTCGCTCGCTGCGCTCGGTCGTGGATTTGAAGGCGCTGGGCGAACGGCAGATCACCCTCGACTGCGACGTCATCCAGGCGGATGGCGGCACGCGCACCGCGTCCATCTCTGGCGCGTGGGTGGCGCTACGCATCGCGATCGACAAGCTGATCGCATCGGGTGCGCTCAAATCCGATCCCATCATCACGCAGGTTGCGGCGGTGAGCTGCGGCATCAGCAATGGAACTCCGGTGCTCGACCTCGATTATATCGAAGACAGCGCGGCCGAGGCGGACGCCAATTTCGTGCTGACCGGCGACAGCAAGCGCGCCGAGGTGCAGCCGGCGGCAGAAGGCGCGACCTTCGACGAGGACGAGCTGCTGCGCCGGCTGCGCCTCGCCCGCATCGGCTGCGGCGAAATCTTCGCGGCGCAGCGGAAGGCCACTGGCCGATGACCGACAACTGGGGTGGTGAGCAGGCGATCCGCAAGCTCGCGCCCGGCAGGCTGATGATCGCCAGCCACAATGCGGGCAAGGTGCGTGAAATTGCCGAACTGCTCGGGCCTTATGGCATGGAGCCGGTTTCGGCAGCTACGCTCGGCCTGCCGGAGCCGGATGAAACCGGCGCCACCTTCATCGCCAATGCGGAGCTGAAGGCGTTGCAGGCCGCCGATCTCTCCGGCTTGCCCGCCCTCGCGGACGACAGCGGCCTCTGCGTTGAGGCGCTGGGCGGCGATCCCGGCATCTTCTCCGCACGCTGGGCCGGGGCGGGCAAGGACTTCTCGCTTGCGATGCGTTTGGTGCATGAAACGCTGGAAGCCAAAGGCCCGGACGCCGGACGGGACGCGCATTTCATTTGCGCGCTGGCGCTCGCGTGGCCCGATGGGCATGTCGAGGTGTTCGAGGGCAGGGTCGATGGCCGCATTGTCTGGCCGCCACGCGGAGACAAGGGTTTCGGTTATGACCCCTTGTTCGAGCCTTTGGGCCACAGCATCACCTTCGCCGAGATGGACCCTGCCGCCAAGCACGCGATGAGCCATCGCGCGGATGCCTTCCGCAAGCTGGTGGAGACGGTGTTCTGAACGAAGGCGCACAATCTCCTCTGGCCCTCTACATTCATTGGCCGTTTTGCGTTTCCAAATGCCCCTATTGCGATTTCAATAGCCATGTGCGCGAGAGCATCGATCATGATGTATGGCGCACGGCACTGCTAGCCGACATGGCCTACGAGGCCGCGCAAACCCCACATAAAACCCTGACCTCGATCTTCTTCGGCGGTGGCACGCCCAGCCTGATGCCTCCGGCGCTGGTGGCGGAACTGATCGACGCCGCCGCGCGCCACTGGGGCTTTGCGAGCGACATCGAGATCACGCTGGAGGCGAACCCCAACAGCGTGGAAGTCGCCCGCTTCGCCGACCTTGCACATGCAGGGGTGAACCGCGTGTCGCTCGGCATCCAGTCGTTCGAGGCAGAGGTGTTGCACTTTCTGGGCCGCGCACATGATGTGAACGAAGCCCGCGCCGCGCTCGACACCGCGCTTGCCGCTTTCGCACGCGTCAGCTTCGATCTGATCTACGCCCTGCCCGGCCATGATGAAACGACATGGGCACG
>CAZLTO010000136.1:0-4590 GCA_964562475.1 uncultured Sphingobium sp.
ATCATCCCGGTTCTCTCCAGGCGAGGGGTTCCGTCGAGGATCGCGATGTCACCGTCGTCGATGTGTTCGAGATCGTGGGCAAATATGCGGCGGGCGCCTGCCCGTTGAAGGACGTGATCGCGCTGGAAAAGGTCGCCTGCCCCGGCCACGGCGCGTGCGGCGGGCAATATACCGCCAACACGATGGCGTGCGTCGGCGAGGCGATCGGCCTGAGCCTGCCCAACTCGAACATGGCCCCCGCCCCCTACAAGAGCCGCCAGGAAATCGCGGTTGCGGCAGGAAAACAGGTCATGGAGCTGCTCGCGAAGAATATCCGCCCGCGCGACATCTGCACCCGCGAAGCCTTTGAAAATGCGGCGCGCATCGTCGCGGCGACCGGCGGCTCAACCAATGGCGCGCTGCATCTGCCCGCGATGGCGAACGAATGCGGCATCGAGTTCGACCTGTTCGATGTCGCCGAAATCTTCAAGACCACGCCCTATATGGCGGACCTCAAGCCCGGCGGAAAATATGTCGCGAAGGACATGTATGACGCGGGCGGCATCTATATGCTGATGAAGAGCCTCGCGCAGACCGGCCTGCTGCATCTCGATTGCATGACCGTGACCGGCAAGACGCTCGGCGAGAATATCGACGAGGTGACGTGGAACCCGGAGCAGAAGGTGATCTACGACGCGAAGACGCCGCTCTCGCCCACCGGCGGGGTGGTTGGCTTGCGCGGCTCGCTGGCGCCCGATGGCGCGATCGTCAAGGTCGCGGGCATGAAGCGGTTCCAGTTTGAAGGCCCGGCGGTGGTGTTCGATTGCGAGGAAGAGTGCTTTGCGGCGGTCGAGAAACGCGAGATCCTCGAAGGGCAGGTCGTGGTGATCCGCTATGAAGGGCCGAAGGGCGGCCCCGGCATGCGTGAAATGCTCTCCACCACGGCGGCGCTCTATGGCCTTGGCATGGGTGAGAAGGTTGCCCTCATCACCGACGGGCGCTTTTCGGGCGCGACACGGGGCTTCTGCATCGGCCATGTAGGGCCGGAGGCGGCGGAAGGCGGGCCGATCGCGCTGGTGGAAAATGGCGACATCATCAGCATCGACGCGGAGGCTGGGACCATCGACCTCAAGGTCGATGAGGCGGTGCTGGCGGAGCGGCGCAAGAAGTGGCAGCCGCGCAGCAACGATTATCAGGCGGGCGCGCTGTGGCGGTTCGCGCAGAATGTCGGCCCGGCGCGCAAGGGCGCGGTGACGCATCCCGGCGCCAGGGCGGAAACCCATGTCTATGCGGATATCTGATTGACCGAGGTGCGCATCGCGCCTGAAGCGGTCCTCACCGCTGCGGAGATGCGCGCGGCGGAGGCGGCCTTGTTCGCCAGTGGTGTGCCCGAATATGCGGTGATGGAGCGCGCGGGCCGCGCCGCCGCAGACATCATCTGGCGCGCGGGCGCGCGGCGGGATACGCTGGTCGTCTGCGGCCCCGGCAATAATGGCGGCGATGGCTATGTCATCGCGCGGACCTTGCGCGAGCATGGCGTCCCGGTGCGGGTGGCGGCTCTGGCCGAGCCAACGACGGAGAGCGCGAAGCATGCGCGGGCTGACTGGGCCAAATGCGGGGGCGGCGCGGTTGAGGATTTCAGCACCGCTGCTCCCGCGCATCAACTGGTCGATGCGCTGTTCGGCACTGGCCTCACACGCGGGTTGGATGCGGGTGTCGTATCGCGGCTGGCGGAGCTGGTGAGGGCAGCGGATCACAGCTATGCGATCGATCTCCCCAGTGGCATCGCCACCGATGATGGCGCGCTGCTCTCGCCCGTGCCGGTATTCGATGTCTGCATCTCGCTCGGGGCTTGGAAACGCGCGCATATGCTGCGCCCGGCCAATCGTCATTGGCGGCGCATGGTTTGCTGCGACATCGGTATCGCAGCGTCCGGGGCCCGGCTGAGCCGCCTCGGCAAACCGCGCCTCCCTGCCCCTGCCGATGACGCGCACAAATATACGCGCGGGCTGGTCGCGGTGGTGGCGGGCGAGATGGCCGGTGCGTCCGCCTTGTCCGCCGAGGCGGCGGCGCGCGGCGGGGCGGGCTATGTGAAACTTGTCGGCGCGCAGGCGATCGTCAACAGCTCCCACGCCATTGTGCGCGCCTCGATCAAGGATGAGGCCGCGCTGGCGGACAAGCGGATCGCCGCGCTGCTGGTCGGGCCGGGGCTGGGGCGGAGCGAGGCGGCGGCGGAGCGGTTGGGGCGGGCGCTGATGCATAGCCACGCAGCGGTGCTCGATGCCGACGCGCTCTGGCATCTGTCGCACGGCGCGCTGGCGGCATTGCCGGACAAGGCGATATTGACGCCGCATGTCGGAGAGTTCGCTCAGCTGTTTGCCAACACCAGCGGGCTGGATATTTCCGGCACCCCGATCGAGCAGGCGCTCACCGCCGCGAAAAGCGCTCAAGCCGTGGTGGTGCTGAAAGGCCCGACCAGTGTTGTCGCCGCGCCGGATGGCCGCGCCTGCATCGCGGACAAGGCGACGAGCTGGCTCTCTACCGCTGGCACGGGTGATGTGCTCGCAGGGCTGTGCGCGGCGCGACTGGCAGTGACGGGTGACCCCTACAGGGCGGCGTGCGAAGCGGTATGGCTGCATGGCGAGGCCGCGCGGCGCGCCGGTGCGGCGTTTGTCGCGGACGATCTGCTGGCGCATATTCCCGCAGCGCTCTCGGCCTGCCTGTGAGTGACCCCGGTCTGATCGTCCGCATCGCCGGCAAGGGCGATGGCGTGACGGCGGATGGCCGCTATGTGCCCTTGAGCGCGCCGGGCGACCGGCTGCTTCCCGATGGCGGGCTGGATTATGGCCCGCATCATGCCGCGCCGCCTTGCGTGCATTATCCGCTCTGCGGCGGGTGCCAGCTTCAGCATCTCGATGACGAGAGCTTCGCGGACTATGTGCACGGGCGGGTTGCCGGGGCGTTGACCGGGCAGGGGGTGGAGGCAGGCGTGGTTCTGCCCGCGCTCATTTCCCCGCCGCACAGTCGCCGCCGCGCCGCCTTTCGCGTGGCCCGGTTCGGCAAGAAGACCGCGCTCGGTTTTTCGAGCGAGGGCAGCCATCGGATTGTCGACCTCTCAATGTGCGCGGTGCTGCACCCTGCACTATTTGCGCTGGTCGAGCCGCTGCGCGACCTGCTGGGCGACAGAGTGGGCGAGCGCCGCGCCGCGCATGTGAAGCTCAGCCAAGCCGATCAGGGCATCGATGTGCTGATCGAGGGTGTGGAAGCAGAGGGGTTAAAGGCAGCGGAAGCGCTCTCGGAATTCGCCGCAACCCACAGGCTCGCGCGGCTCTCTGTCGACGATGGCTATGGCGTGCAGACCCGCTACGAGCCGGAGCCGGTGACGGTGACCTTCGGCGGCGTTGCGGTGCCGATGCCGCCGTTCGCCTTTTTGCAGGCGACGGCGGAGGGCCAGGCTGCTCTGGTGGAGGCTGTGCGGCCTGCGCTGGCGGAGGCAGGCGTGTGGGCCGATCTGTTCAGCGGCCTCGGCACGTTTGCGCTGAGTCTTGGTGAGGGCAAGCGCGTCTATGCCGCCGAAGCCGCCCGCGAGCTGGTGATGGCGCTGAAGGGCGCCGCAAACCGCGCGCACCGCCAGCTCTTTGCCGATCACCGCGACCTGTTCCGCAGGCCGCTCACGGTCGAAGAGATCAACCGCTTCGAGGCGATCCTGCTCGATCCGCCCCGCGCCGGCGCACGCGAGCAGGTGGCGCATCTCGCCGCTTCCGCTCTGCCCGCCATTGCCTATGTGTCGTGCAACCCTTCCAGCTTCGCGCGCGATGCCAAGACGCTGGTCGAGGGCGGTTACTTGTTGGAGAGCGTGCAGCCGGTCGGGCAATTCCGCTGGTCCACGCATGTCGAGCTTGCCGCGATCTTCCGCCGCCCTTAATAGTCGCGCATGAGCAACTCACGCGAAACGGGCCTGACGCTAGACCCGAAATATGACGCCAATGGCCTCATCACCGCCGTCGTCACCGATGCGACAAGCGGCGATGTGCTGATGCTCGCGCATATGGACGCGGAGGCGTTGCGGCTCACGCGGGAGACCGGCATCGCGCATTTCTGGTCCCGCAGCCGTCAAAGCCTGTGGAAAAAGGGCGAAACCTCTGGCCATTTCCTGCATGTGGTCGAGATGCGGATCGATTGCGATCAGGATGCGCTGTGGATATTGGCAAAGCCCGATGGCCCGGCCTGCCATACCGGAGCGGCCAGTTGCTTCTATCGGCACGTGACCCCGCAAGGGCTCGAAAGGGCGGATGGCTGATCTTCGCCATCTCGTGCTGTTGATGGCGGCGCTGGCCGTGTCATGCGATAGGCGCGCTGCCCCGCTCGCAAACAATAGCGATACGGAATCGTCCCCCGCCGCCTCTGCGCTGGAGCTGGCAGCGCAGCACGCGGGCGTCGTGTCGGATACCAGCGCATCACCCATCGGCCTGTATCGCAGCCGCCATGAGGCGGGGCAGGACAGTCTCTGCATCGTTAACGGCAAGGACGGCGCGATGCGCTTCGGGCTGGAGGCCGCCTTTGGCGAACATAGCGAGTGCCACGGTGCGGGGGCGTTGCGCCGCTCGGGCG
>CAZLTO010000137.1:0-4587 GCA_964562475.1 uncultured Sphingobium sp.
CCTCGACCGCTGTTTCGCGGGCGTCACTGCGCTGTGCGGCAGCATCACTCGCGGAGCCGCCGCACCCGGCCAGACGTTGGGACCCATCACCTTCATGGCCGTGCAACCGCAGAACGTGTTGACTCAAATCACGGACGGCGTCGACGCTGAGTTCGCTTACAACACCGCCCTCAGTAATTTCAACGATGACTGGGACGGCGAGCTAAACCGCTGGGATCTTGAGGATCAGTCGGCTTCCTCTAAATGAAGCTCGTTCTGTTCGACCCCGCGTCGATCGATGACAGTCGAAACCGATTGGGCTGCGTGGACAGTTTCAGGCGAGCGCGGCCGAAAAACCGACAGCTTCAAGTCTGATCTCCTCGATCGCCAGGACAGGCTCGTCCGACACCTTCCGGCTTGCCACCTTGATGGCAGCCCATTCGGCATCAGCCAAGAATTGATTCCAGCCCTCTTCCAGTTCGGCCTCGCCTGACCATGCCAGCAGGTAGCCGCGCAGGCGTACCACCTGCTTCAACGGCGTCGGCAAGTACGTCGCCGAGCACGTCACCAAGGGCGCGATGGTCATGGTCACCGGCCGCATCCACTACTCGCGCTGGACCGACAACGAAAGCCAGACCCGTTACGGCTGCGAGATCATTGTCGACCAGGTCGACTCTCTCGCCAAGGCCAAAGAGGCGAGCAAGGAAGAACCCAAGAAGCGGCGCGCGAAGTAGCAGCGCCGCCCCATAGAGACCCGAAAGAACCCCGCTCTGGCGAACCGGCCAGGGCGGGGTTTGCGCGTGCTCGTTCGGCATTCCGAAGCCAATTTCCGGCCACGATATTGAGACCTCGGGCCAGCGCAAGGTCGAGCTTCCAAAATGGCAATTTGCTTCCGTAGCGCGGAACATCCACAACTTCCGCTTGACGCTTTCGCTTCCCCTCAGGCGCCAGATCGGCTAGGTTTCCTGCGGGATTGAGGGCCATTTTCCGCGAAAACCGGCACTGCAAAATCTCGAACACAACACGCACAAATTGGGAACAAATTCAGGCACACCGTACGCGACAGGTCGCCATGATATTGCAATGAAATTAAACAAGAAAATGTCGGAACGTGCGCATGGCAGCTTCTCAATCAAATCCGACTGACCAATCGGATCAGATAAGTTGATCGTTATGCCGCTGGAAAAGCGATACATTTTTCAGACTTCAATCATTCGAATCTGATTAGAAGGTCGCAAGTTCAAATCTGACCCACATTGTCCCACGTTTTCCACAGGCATCCGGCTGATGAAGGGGCTCATCTGGGGGCCTCAGAAGGCTGCGGTGTAAAAATTAATACGATCTATCAATATATTGAGCCGACGATTGGCTTCCCTTCACCCGCTCCTGACCGGCCCCCACTGAGTGGTCCGCTATGTTTGTTAGTGTAAAACCGGCTCTGGTGCCATGGCTGGCCGCAGGTGGAGCGAAGCGGAACCGAAGGGCATGGAGGCTGCCGATCCAGACCTGCCTGACGCTGCTGTTGAACACATCAGCCACATGCTGACGCTAGCCAAGAGCAAGCATCAGGAGGCCATGGCGTTGCTCGGTACGCCTGATCCGAGCGCAGTTCCTCGACTGCGGGAGGTGCTTCGGTTGCTTGAGGAGGTCGAGCTTCTGGCCGACGACGCCTCGACTTACGTCGAGACCGGCGTGATGAAAGCGGCCCTCAAGGATCTGCACTTTCAGCAGGCCAGCGTTCAAATGGCGATTGCCCAGCTTGAGCAGATGAAGGCGCGGTCACCCTGGGCAACGCCCTGGCCGTGGATCACGATTATGGTCCTGGCGCTGATCATCGCCCAAGCTTTGCGGTGATGCAGTGGTTGGAACCGGGACGGTTTTTGAGGTGAATCTCGGTTCTGACCCCAAAATGGCGCGCCAGAATATCTGCATATTTTCAATGCGATAAAGCTCTACACTAAAATCGGTGTAGTCGAGAGCTTTGGAGAATATCGGCAGAGAGAGAGCATGTCAGGGGCATATCAGGCCTAACCCGGTGGAGAGCCCTTTGCCTATAACCCTTGAAACAAACGGGATTTTTCGATCTCAACCCATGAAATAGAATGATTCCAATGGGTTAAATGGCGGAGCGGGAGGGATTCGAACCCTCGATACGCTTTTGACGTATACTCACTTTCCAGGCGAGCGCCTTCGACCACTCGGCCACCGCTCCGCATTGCCCGATCGCTTCGCGCGTGGCGCGGAGCGTGAATCAGGCGATCTTCCAAATCGCACTGGAAGGGGCGCGTCTAGCGTCTGTCGGCCAAGCTGGCAAGCCGCTGATGCAGCGTCCCGCCCATATCCGCGTCTTTTCCGTGGTGAGCTTATAGCAACCCGCCTTCGCGCGCTCAGCTGCCGAGCCAGTCGCCACTTTCGATCAATGGCAACCCCGCCACCGCGCGCGCATAGACATAGACCCACGCGCGCACCGAGCCGGAACCGCCCGGCCCTTCCACTTCCGCGATCACCCGCCGATATTCCTGCGGCTCCGGGAACTCCGGCCCGCATTCCTCATAGCGATCGAGCCAGGCAAGCGCCGCCGCCGGATCATGCAGCCGGAACAAGTCGCCGGCGACCCATTCCTCCCCAGCCGCATCGAGCACCAGCGCCGGATACCAGCTCACCCGATAGAGCCGTCCGCTTGTCCGCCCTTGCCCCAGCCACTCAGCCACACCGTGCAACGCACGCGCCTCGTCTCCGCCGCATCCACGCCGCAACGTGCCGTAAACGAACAGCAGGTCGGTATCGCTCATCCGCCCCCTTCAAAAGAACAAAAGAAGAACATATACTCACCAGCCCGAATCGCGAGCACGCCATGACAGCATATTATCCCTCATCCCCGCTCAAATGGCTCTATGTCGATTTCAACAGCTATTTCGCGAGCGTCGAGCAGCAGGAACAACCGCATCTGAGGGGCAAGCCGGTCGCGGTGGTGCCGGTCGAAACGGACAGCACCTGCGCCATCGCGGCGAGCTATGAGGCGAAGGCGTTCGGTATCCGCACCGGCATGCCGATCTGGGAGGCGAAGAGGCTGTTCCGCAATCCCGTCTGTGTGCCCGGGCGCCATGAGCTTTAGGTCGATTATCACCACCGCGCGGTCGGGGAGATCAACCGGCATACCCCGGTACGCGAAGTCCGCTCGATCGACGAGATGGCGGCGCGGTTGCTCAGCAACGAGTGTCAGCCGGACGTCGCCCGCGCCATCGCGCTCTCGATCAAGGCGGGGCTGCGCGAGAACCTCGGCCCGTGGGTGCGCTGCTCGATCGGTATCGCGCCCAACCGTTATCTCGCCAAGGTCGCGACCGACCTCGAAAAGCCCGACGGCCTCACCGTGCTGATGCCCGACGAGATCGAGCGCCGCCTGATTGCGGAGCTGAAGCCGCGCGACCTGCCCGGCATCGGCCGCAACATGGAAAAACGCCTGTGGCTGAAGGGCGTCTGCGACATGGCGGACATCATGGCGCTGGACCGGCGGCGAATGCGCGCCGTGTGGGGCAGCATCTGGGGCGAGCGCATGTGGTATCTGCTGCGCGGGCATGACCTGCCGGAGCCGGAGACGCAGCGGCGGTCGATCGGCCACAGCCATGTGCTCGGCCCGGCAATGCGTCCCCCGGCCGAAGCGATCAACGTCGCCCGCCGCCTGACGATGAAGGCCGCCGCGCGCCTGCGCCGCATGGGCTATACCGCGCGGCTATTCGGCTTTTCCGCGCGACTGGAGGACGGGCGGCGCGTGCACGGCGCGCTGCGCTGCCTGCCCTCTCAGGACAGCCCGACCTTCCTCAATATGATGCTGCACATATGGGATCAGGTGGTGCCGCGCGAACACGGCATATTGGTGAAGAAGATCTCGGTCGTGCTGCTGGGGCTGGAGTTGGAGAACGGCGCGCAGCTCTCGCTGTTTGCGGCGCAGCAGGCGGACGCGCAGGGTGCGCCCCCTCTCACGCCGCGCGACCTCCGCCTCTCCCACGCGCTCGATCGGCTGAACCATAAATTCGGCCGCGACACAGTGCTGATCGGCATGCTGCCCAGCGCCGGGCGCGGCTTTTCCGGCACCAAGATCGCCTTCACCCGCATCCCGGACAGGGAGGAGTTTCTGGAGTAGGCTTTACGCCGCCTTCGCCCGGTTCGCCCGCTTGCGCTCATGCGGATCGAGGTGGCGCTTGCGGATGCGGATCGACTTGGGCGTCACCTCGACCATCTCGTCCTCGTCGATATAGGCGATAGCCTGCTCCAGCGTCATGCGGCGCGGCGGCGTCAGGCGGATCGCGTCGTCCTTGCCGGTCGAACGGAAGTTGGTGAGCTGCTTCGACTTCATCGGGTTGACTTCGAGATCCTCGGGCTTGGCGTTCTCGCCGATGATCATGCCCTCATAGAGCGGCTCGCCGGGCGACACGAACAGCACGCCGCGCTCTTCCAAGGGTCCGAGCGCATAGGCCACCGCCTCGCCCGCACCGTTGGAGATGAGGACGCCGTTCTTGCGGCCCTCGATCGTGCCCTTGTAGGGGCCATATTTCTCGAACAGCCGGTTCATGATGCCGGTGCCGCGCGTATCTGACAGAAACTCGCCAT
>CAZLTO010000138.1:0-4582 GCA_964562475.1 uncultured Sphingobium sp.
ATTCGAACCAGCGACCAACCGGTTAACAGCCGGTTGCTCTACCACTGAGCTACCGGGGAACGGTGCGAAGCAGCCTCAGCAATGGGGCTGCGTATAACAAAGCACCCCACCATTGCAAAGGACGAATTGTCCTTCGGGATGCCCTTGAGATTTTGAGGAAAAGTGGAGGCCACGTCCGGAATTGAACCGGAGTAAACGGTTTTGCAGACCGCTGCGTAACCACTCCGCCACGTGGCCAATGCGGCCCAACCGGGCCGCCGCAGGCGTATACAGGAGGAGCCGGGACGCGGCAACGCCGCCCGGGCGCCAATCTTGCTAATGAAACGGCCTGTTCCTAGGTGTGTCTTAGCTTTTCTTTGGGCCGCGCGGACGCCGCAAGGCTAAACCTTCGCCGCCGCCGGCTGCGGCCTGGAGTTCGCATGCGCTTGCGCTCGATTCTGCCGGCACTGGCCGGCCTCTCGCTGACCGGGGGCGTCGCATTCGCGGAGGCCGTGCCGTTCACCTGCACGATCCTCGAGGGCGGCATGTCCGTGCGCATCAACGTCAGCAATCCGGCCAATATCGACCGCTCCTGCCTTGTCAACTGCCGCTTCGCGACGCCCAACTGGGGCGGCGAATCGCAGATCATGTGCGCGCACATGGTTCCGGCCGGGGCAAAGGATGTGGAAATGTGCACCAAGACGTCGGGTGGCGTGAAGCTCCTGCGCGAGACCTACGGCACCGCCGACTGCATCCGGCGCTGATGCAATGAACCTTGGCCTGTCGGATTTCCTGGAGGATGCCCAGCTCGCGGCCCGTTCGCTGCTGGATTACGGCGACGCCCTGATCAACCCGACGGTGCGGCTCGGCGTCACCGGACTGTCGCGGGCGGGCAAGACCGTCTTCATCACCGCGCTTGTGCACGGCCTTTTGCGCGGTGGACGCTTTCCGGTATTCGAGGCGCTGTCGAGCGGGCGGATCGCCAGCGCCCGCCTGGAACCGCAGCCCAACGATACGGTCCCCCGCTTCGACTATGAAAATCATCTGCACGCGCTGGTCGACGAGCGGCGCTGGCCGGCGTCCACGGTCGACATCAGCGAATTGCGGCTGGTGATCGACTATCAGCGCCGCAATGGCGCGACACGGTCGCTGACGCTGGATATCGCCGACTACCCCGGCGAATGGCTGCTCGACCTGCCGCTGTTGGACAAGAGCTATGAGCAGTGGTCGGCAGAGAGCCTGGCGCTGTCGCGCGAGGGACCGCGCCTGCGGCTTGCGGGTGACTGGCACGCCCATCTCGGCAGCCTGACGCCCGCGGCTCCCGCCGACGAGCAGGCGGCGCTGACGGCGGCAAAACTGTTCACCGCCTACCTGAAAGCCTGCCGCGACGAACGCTATGCCATGAGCCTGTTGCCGTCGGGACGCTTCCTGCTGCCCGGCAGCGTCGCCGGATCGCCGGCGATGACGTTTGTGCCGCTCGATGTGCCGGTCGACGGCTCGCCGGCCTCCGGATCGCTCTGGGCGATGATGCAACGCCGCTATGACTCCTACGTCTCCGCGCTGGTGCGTCCATTTTTCCGCGATTATTTCGCGCGGCTCGACCGGCAGATCGTGCTGGTCGACGCGCTGGCGGCGCTGAATGCCGGGCCGGACGCCTTGCACGACCTGCAGGCTGCGCTGACCTCGATCCATGACTGTTTCAATGTCGGCAGGCGCTCGTTCATCAGTTCGCTGTTTCGCCCGCGCATCGATCGCATCCTGTTTGCGGCGACCAAGGCCGACGATCTGCATCATCTCAATCACGACCGGCTCGAGGCCATCGTCGCGCACATGGTGCGGCAGGCCACGCAACGCTCGGAGTCCTCGGGCGCTGTCATCGACGTCGTCGCGCTGGCGGCGGTACGCGCGACGCGCGAGGCGCGCGTGCAGCGCGGCCGCCAGGAATTGCCGTCGATCATCGGCACGCCCGCCGCGGGCGAGAGCGCCGGCGGCGCGACCTTTGACGGCAATACGGAAGCGGCAACCTTCCCGGGCGACCTTCCTGACGATCCCGCAACGTTGTTTGACGCGAACAGCCCCTTCAAGGGCCTGTCCTCGACCGGCCTCGACAACGCCGATTTTCGTTTCCTGCGTTTCCGCCCGCCGCCGCTGGAACGCGCCGAAGACGGCGCGCCGTCGTTGCCGCACATCCGCATGGATCGCGCACTGCAATTCCTGATCGGAGACAAGCTCGAATGACCGACCAAGAACGCCGCAGGCCCGCCGCGTTCCGGCTCGACGATCCGGCCGTAACCGTCACCGCCTCGCCGGACGACAGGCCGTCGTCTGCCGGCGGCGTCCGCGTGCTGACCGAGGAAGATGCGTTTGCGCTCCCCGTGCCGGTCGAGGCATTGGCGCTGCCGGTGCGAAAGGGGTTTCGCTGGGGCGCGCTGTTCTGGTCGGCGCTGGGCGGCCTCGTTTCGCTTGGCCTTGGCCTCGCGGTCGCCCAGCTGATCGAGGATCTGTTTGCGCGCTCGGCCACGCTCGGGATGGTCGGCGCGGTATTCGCCGGCCTGGCGGGCTTCGCCTTCATCATCATCGTCGGCCGCGAGCTGATCAGCCTGCTGCGCCTTGCCGCGATCGAGAAATTGCATGCGCGCGCCGTCGCCGTGCTGCTGAACGACAATCGCGATGAGGGCCGCGCGATCGCGGCCGAACTGATCCGGCTGGCGCTGGAGAATCCGCGGCTGGCGCACGGCAGGACGGTACTCACCCGGCATGTCGACGATATCATCGACGGCGCCGATCTGGTGCGGCTGGCCGAGCGCGAGCTGATGACGCCGCTGGACGAAGAAGCGCGACGGTTGATCTCGCAGGCCGCCCAGCGTGTGTCGGTGGTCACTGCCGTCAGCCCGCGCGCCGCGATCGACATGATCTTCGTACTGATCTCCACCCTCCGGCTGATCCGGCAGCTCGCGCGGCTCTACGGCGGCCGGCCGGGATGGCTCGGACTCGCACGGCTGTTTCGGCAGGCGGTCGCCCATCTTGCCATCACCGGCAGTGTCGCAATCGGCGACGGGCTGATCCAGCAGGCCGTCGGTCACGGCCTTGCCTCTCGCCTGTCGGCGAAGCTCGGCGAAGGCGTGCTGAACGGATTTCTCACCGCGCGGCTTGGATTGGCGGCACTGGATGTGATCCGTCCGCTGCCCTTTGCGGCCCTGCCCCGCCCGGCCCTGTCCGATCTGATCAAGGATCTCACGCGCGGCGATAACAAAACGGGATAGACTATAGCCTCGCAATTACCTCAGCGTACCAAATTGCCACAGGGGGTATGGATTCCGCGCCCGCGCGAAGTTGCGCGTCCCGGAATGACAAGCCGCTTCGTTATGCCGACTTCTTCGCTGAGCCGCTCGGCTTCCGCTTGTCGACCCGGCGCAGCAAGCGGGTTATCAGCCGCCTCTTGCCCGGCCGCTTGATCAGTTCGATGTCGCTGACGAGCTTCGCGCCGCCCTTGCGCCGCTCGAGAATGATTTTGCGGCTATGGAACGCTTCGAGCTCCGGCCGGTGCGCGACACTGATGACGGTCACGTCTTTCAACTCGCTGTTCAGCAATTCCATGATGGCGTCCTGGCCGGGCGGATCGAGTGCAGAGGTCGCCTCATCGAGAACGACGATGTCCGGCTTGTGGAGCAGGATGCGGGCAAAGGCGAGCCGCTGCTTTTCGCCGCCGGACAGGGTCTGATCCCAGGGCGCGTCTTCCTCGATCTTCTCCTTCAGATGGGCGAGACCGACCTTGTCGAGCGCCTCACACACCTGCTCGGTATCCCAATCCTCGGCCGGCGCCGGATAGGTGATGGCGCGGCGCAAGGTCCCGTTCGGCACATAAGGTTTTTGCGGCAGCATGAACACACGCGCGTTCTTCTGGAACTGAACGCTGCCCTCGCCCCACGGCCACAGACCGGCGATGGCGCGCAGCAGCGTGCTCTTGCCGGTGCCGGACTCGCCCGCGACCAGCACCCGCTCGCCCCGCTCGATCGCAATCTCCGCGTCATGGACGACGGCCGTGCCGTCATCCAGCGTGACCGACAGGTTGTTCAGTTTGAGCGCATATTTGGTGTCGCCGCGTTCGATGCGTCCGGTGCCCTCACCGGCTTCCGCCCGCGCCAGCGCGTCGAGCGAGACCATCAGCGAGGCGATGCGGCGCGCGCCAGCGGTCCAGTCGGCAAGGCGCGGATAATTGTCCACCAGCCAGCCGAACGCGCCCTGCACGATAGTGAAGGCTGAAGCCGCCTGCATCACCTGGCCGAGCGACATCGACCCGTCGAGATATTTCGGTGCAGCCAGCAGGATCGGAATCACCGGAGCAATGACGCTCGAGCCGTTCGAGACGATCGTCGTACGCATGTGCTGGCCGCAGATCCGTACCCACTGCCGCAGCACGTTGCCGAACGAGCGATCGATGCCCGCGCGCTCCCCCTCCTCGCCGCCGAGAAGCGCGATTCCCCCGCCGTTCCCGCGAAAGCCGGGCAGGGCATAGCGAAATTCGGCCCCCCCCCGGTTCCTGCCCCCCGGAGCGACGACCAAAATCCTTCCGACCCCCCCACCCCGAGCGCCGGCCCGCCCC
>CAZLTO010000139.1:0-4572 GCA_964562475.1 uncultured Sphingobium sp.
TCGACCTGCGCCCGTTCGTCCTCGTCTCGCCAGAGAAGATCGACATCACGCCGGGTGGCCTCACCCGCGTCGCGCTCAAGAAGGGTTCTCTGGTCGTGAATTCCAGCCAGGGCGGCGGCACCAAGGACAGCTGGGTATTGGAGGGCTGAATGGCGACGCTTGGCAAAACCGCAGGCGCCCTGTTCTGGATGTTCCGCTATCTGGAGCGGAGCGAGAACCTCGCGCGTCTGATAGAGGCCGGCTTGCGGATGACACTCACCCGCGGCCAAAGCGCGATGCAGGAATGGCGCTCGGTGCTCGCCACGGTCGACCTTACCGAGGAATACGAAAAGAACGAGCTGACGTATGACCCGCTCAACGTCGTGAATTTCCTGTTGCGTGGGCGCACACATGATGGCTCGGTGCTGTCGATCTTTGAACGCGCGCGCGATAATGCGCGCATGGCGCGCACTGCCA
Source organism: uncultured Sphingobium sp. (assembly GCA_964562475.1). Taxonomy (GTDB): domain Bacteria; phylum Pseudomonadota; class Alphaproteobacteria; order Sphingomonadales; family Sphingomonadaceae; genus Sphingobium. Next base: position 457 of record CAZLTO010000139.1, read on the forward strand.
TCACCCGCGAGGTGTGGGAGGCTACCAACGAGTGCTTCATCGCGATCCGGGCCGCATTGGCGCGCCCGTTGCGCGAGGCCGATCTACCGCATGTGCTTGGCATGATCCGCCAGCACAGCGCGCTGGTGCGTGGGGCATTGCACGGCACGATGCTGCGCAACGACATCTATAATTTCGCGCGCCTCGGCACGTTTGTCGAACGGGCGGACAACAGCGCGCGCATCATTGATGTGAAATATTATCTGCTGTTACCTTCGCTGAGCCATGTCGGCTCCACGCTGGATACCAACCAGTGGGACATGCTGCTGCGCTCGCTCTCCGCACAGCGGAGCTATCGCTGGCTCAACCCCAACGAGACCAAGCCGATCGACATCGCCAGCTTTCTGGTCTTCGACGGGCGTTTCCCGCGCTCGATCCTGTTCTGCGCTCTCAAGATCAGCGAAAACCTCAAATGGCTTGCCTTCGATTATGGCGAGGAGCGGCCCGTTCATGCCCACGCGGCCAAAATGGTGAAAGACCTGGAGCAGCTCACGATCGAGCGGATTTTCGATGGAGGGCTGCATGAGTTTTTGCAGGGCTTCATGACCGATGTCGGGGTCATCGCCCAGATGATCGAGAGGGATTACCGTTTCATCGAGTAGCGGCCAGGCATCAGTGGAGAAAAGAGAAGTTCTTTCATGAAGATACGCTTTCATCACACCACGACCTATCATTTCGACGAGCCGGTGCCTTATGGTCTGCAACGGGTGCGCCTGAAGCCCAAGGACAATGCGCATCAGAAGGTGCTGGACTGGTCGATGACGGTGACTGGCGGCGTATGCGAGGCGGATTATGACGACGCGCATCGCAATCATGTTTCGCTGATCCGCATCGACGAGGGGGCGGAAACGGTCGAGATTGTCTGTGCGGGCGAGGTGGAGACGGTGGCGGATTATAATGGCGTAATCGGCACGCATCAGGGCTATACGCCGCTGTGGCTGTTCCGCCAGCCGACCGCGCTGACCAAGGCGGGACCGGCGGTTACGGCGCTGGCGACGCAGGTCAAGCCGCTGGCCGGTGAAGGCGAGGTGGCCCTCCTGCATGCGCTTTGCAATGCTATCGCCGATGCGGTCGACTATCAGCTCGGCGCGACCGATGCGACGACGACGGCGGAGGAAGCCGCGCAGCTCGGACAGGGCGTCTGTCAGGACCATGCGCACATCTTCATTTCCGCCGCGCGCGCGCTTGGATTGCCGGCCCGCTACGTCAGCGGCTATCTGCTCATGGAAGACAGGGTCGAGCAGGAAGCGGGCCATGCCTGGGCGGAGGCGCATGTCACCGGGCTAGGCTGGGTCGGATTCGATGTCTCCAACCGCATATGCCCCGATCAGCATTATATCCGCGTCGCCACAGGCCGGGATTATGCCGACGCCGCGCCCGTCCATGCGATGACTTTCGGCGGCGGGGACACAAGCATGCTTGTGTCGTTGCGTGTGGACCAGTAACCCCGGTCTAACGGATTCGCGGGGGGAATCATGACCTATTGTGTGGGCATGCAACTGGATGCAGGCCTGATTTTCATGTCAGACACACGCACCAATGCGGGCGTCGACAACATTTCGGTCTTTCGCAAGATGTTCAGCTGGGAGGCGGATGGCGAGCGCGTCATCACCATGCTCACCGCAGGCAACCTTGCCACAACGCAATCGGTCGTCAGCCAGCTCGAGGAACGTAGCAAGCGCCCGGAAGATCGCCGTCCTTCGATCCTCGATGCGCCGAGCATGTTTCAGGTCGCCAATATCGTCGGCGAGACGCTGCGCGATACGATCCGTAGCGGCGCGATCAGTGGCTCGCAGGCGCAGAGCCGCTTTGACGCCACGATCATCCTCGGCGGGCAGATCAAGGGCAGCCAGCCGCGCCTGTTCCTGATCTATCCCGAGGGCAATTTCATCGAAGCCTCGGAGGACACGCCGTTTTTCCAGAGCGGCGAGACGAAATACGGCCGCCCGATTCTGGTGCGCGCCTATGATCCGGCGATGTCGTTCGAGGAGGCCGCCAAGCTGCTGATGGTGAGCTTTGATTCGACCCTAAAGGCCAATCTCTCGGTCGGCCTGCCGTTCGATCTTCAGGTGGTGCCATCCGGCACATGCCGCATTGGCTTCGAAACGCGGATCAGGGCGGACGATCCCTATTATCAGACGATCTCGCTGGGGTGGGGCGATGCACTGAAAAAGGCGTTCAAGTCGCTGCCGGAATATTCCATACCGCTCGATAATGAATAGGGTGCTGATGGCTTGCGTCCCGAGGCGCGCGGCCCGATAAGGGCGGCCATGTTCGCACGAGGGGGCGGAAATATATGACAACATGGCAGATGCCGGCGCTTACCATGCTGCTGGGCTATCTTCTGGGCTCGATCCCGTTTGGCATCCTTCTCACCCGGCTGGCGGGCGCGGGGGATCTGCGTGCAATAGGCTCCGGCAATATCGGCGCGACCAACGTGCTGCGCACCGGGCGCAAGGGACTGGCGGCGGCGACCTTGCTGCTCGATCTCGGCAAGGGCGCGGCGGCGGTGTGGATCGGCAACAGGATACTGGGCGGCGACCCGCTGGTGAACGGCGGAGCGATGGCGGGCGTAATGGCATTTATCGGTCATTGCTATCCGCTCTGGCTGCGCTTCAGGGGCGGCAAGGGCGTCGCGACGATGATGGGCGTGGTGCTGGTGCTGGCATGGCCGCTGGGCGCGATTTTCGCGGGTGTTTGGCTGGGCATGCTGCTACTGACGCGGATATCCTCTGCGGGCGGCATGAGCGCGGCGCTCTCCGCGCCGATCGCGGCCTATGCGACCGGCAGGTTCGATCTGATGGCGCCGTGCACGGCGATGACGCTGATCGTGCTGTGGCGGCACCGGGAGAATATCGGCCGCCTGCTGAAAGGCGCGGAGCCGCGCATCGGCGGAAAGAAGGGCTGAGGCGCGCCGACGATGGATCAGGCGCGGTTCGATGCGATCCGGCTGGCGCGCTCGCCCCGCATAGGCGCGGTTACATACCGGCAGCTTGTCACGCGCTTCGGTAACGCGACCGACGCGCTGAAAGCGCTGCCCGATCTGGCGCGCAGGGGCGGGCGGACGGCGGATGTGGCCGATGAGCGCAGTGTTGCGGCTGAAGTCGAGGCGACGGAGCGGCTGGGCGCACGCTGGCTGATCTGGGGCGACGCGAACTATCCCGCCTTGCTTGCCGAGACGGAGGATGCGCCCCCGGTGATGACCTATCGCGGCGATATCGCGCTTGGTTACCGGCCCTGTGTCGCAATGGTTGGTGCGCGCAATGCGTCCGCCGCCGCCTGCCGCTTTGCGCGGGGGCTGGCGCGGGATCTGGCGGGCGAGGGGTTGATTATCGTCTCCGGCCTTGCGCGCGGGATCGACACTGCCGCGCATCACGGCGCGGAGACGTGCACCATTGCCGTGATCGCGGGCGGGATCGACAGCACCTACCCGCCCGAAAATGCCGCGCTACAGGAGCGGATAGCGGACACTGCGCTACTGATCGCCGAGCAGCCGCCCGGCACCGAGCCCAGGGCGCGCTATTTTCCGCATCGCAACCGGATCATCGCCGGGTTGAGCCAAGCGACGATCGTGGTCGAGGCCGCGCCAAAATCCGGCTCGCTCATTACGGCGCGGCTTGCAGGTGAATATGGGCGCGAGGTGCTCGCCGTGCCCGGATCGCCGCTCGATCCGCGCGCGCAGGGTTGCAACCTCCTGATCCGCGAAGGCGCGACGCTCATTCAGTCCGCAACGGATGTAATGGAAGCGCTGGGGCCGATCGACCCGCGCGCAGCCGGAGTGCGGGAGGCTGTAGCCGCGTTGCCGCCCCGCGCGAGCCTGCCCGATCAGGCCAGTGAGCCCGCGGATATCGCCGCGCTTCTTGGCCCCGTGCCCGTGCCGGTCGATGAGATCATCCGCCTTTCGGGTCATGCGTCCGCCGCCGTGCAGATGGCGCTGCTGGAGCTGGAGCTGGCAGGCAGGCTGGAGCGCCACGCGGGGGGTAAGGTCTCGCTTAGCGCTTGACGCCCCGGCCCAACCCCCTACATCCTCGCACGTATACGCGTAAGCAATCGGAAACACACACCGCCCATGCAGCT
>CAZLTO010000140.1:0-4561 GCA_964562475.1 uncultured Sphingobium sp.
ATCTCGATAGACAGACAAGAGCAACCCGACTCGCACGCCGACTGCGGCGGCTATCTCGACGCGCGACAATCCCGCTTGTGCCAGTGCGCGCACCTTGCATGAGCGTTCGCCTGTTTTGAGGTGACCGGCACCGCCCACTGCATAGCAACCAAGCTCTGCCCGTCGGCGGAGGCGTCCGATCTCGTGCGCCAGCTGATCGAGGCGCTGTTGCAGCGAGGGCGTCATAGTGCCCACCCCATATGGAAGGAGGTGTCCTTCCACCGAATTAATGATGGAAGGACAATAAAACCGCAGATTTCTGCCTGATTGGAAGGGATGGAAGGAGAATATAAGGTCATGATCATGTGCGCGCTTGCGCGCACATACGCGCACGCACATGGCGGCACCTCCCAACGTCCTTCCGCTCCCTCCAAAGGCGCAGAAATGCTAGCGTCGCGTGTCCTTCCACGTCTGATTTCGCCTCCATCCATGGAAGGACATCTCCTTCCATCATCAATCAAAGCCGGGTACGAACTCATCGTCGCCTCCCTCATTCCAACCGGAAGAAACGGCATCGCTAACCCCGTCAGGGGGCGAGGGGTGGCCGCCGAAGCGCCCGCCTTCGATCGCGCCGATGTCGGCTGTCATCTCAATGTCGAGCCACCATACGCCGTTCGATGTCTTGCGCTCATAGCCTCGGTCTTCCATCGCCTTGGCGAAGCCCTGCGGCGTCCATTCGCCTGTGCCGCTGGCTTTTGCCCATGCGGTGAAGAGCGCGAACAGCTCCGAGGATTTGGTGCGCGCTGCTGGCTTGTCCGCCGTGCAGTCGCGCAGGAACCGGCCCAGCGCATCGCTTGCCTCGCGATATTTCTCGGTCGCCTGTTTGATGTTGTCGCTCTCGAGCAATCCATGCATCTTGAGGTCGATCAGGCCCGCCATCATCCGGTTGAAAACACCCGATCGCTCTGCTCGCAACTTCTCGGGCAGCTTGCGGTCGATCTCGCTGTCGGGGATGCGCACGGTGAACGGCACCAGGCGAACGCGGCTCCAAATGCCGTCATCATGGCCGCTGATCTTGGGGCGGTAATTGCCTTGCCCGGTGAATTTGAAGCTGGGCAGGAACTCAAAAAAGCCCTTGTTCAAATGGCGCGCCTGAATCCGCTCGCCGCCGGTCACTTCCTTGATCAGCCCCTCGGCAAGCTTCGCGCCCTTCTCCGGCTCGCTCGCCCGCAGGAACCGCACGCCGGGCAGGCGGGCAAGGTCGGGCGTGGCATCGGATCCCTTCTTCTTGTTCGCCTGATCGAGGAACGTATCGAAGCCGATCGTCATGGCGTAGTCGCCATAGATTGTTGCGAGCAGGTCAACCCAGGTCGATTTGCCGTTGCGGCCCTTGCCCCAGAAAAATGCCATCTTGTGATGGCTGATGTCGCCAGTAGCAGACAGTCCGCCCCATTGGTGTAGGAACCGCCGATCGGCCGCATCGGGCATGATGCGCTCAAAGAAGCGGTCATAGTCTGGGCAGGCGGCGGCGGGGTCATAGTCGACCTCTGCCATTTTGGTGATGAGGTCTTCACGCCGATGCGGGAACAGCCTGATGACGGGAATATTGCCCTCGGTCACGATCCTGATCGTGCCGTTACGCACATTGATCGCCTCGCGCTCCGTATCGAAGGCATCTGGCCGGACCAAAATGCCGGCCATGCTCTTGACGAGGCTCGCTATCGCCTCAAGCCGCCCCTTGCCCTCACTGGCCTTGGCATGCGCGCGCAGGGTATCGGAAAAGAGGGTGATTTCGTTGCGCTTCTTCTTGACGATAAAATCAAGCCGTGCAGCCTTCTCAGCGTCGTTCGCGCTCTCGGGCAAATCCTCCTTACACCCGCTCTGTGCGACAAGCTCCGCCTCGTGGCGAATGGCGCGCACGGTGGCGAAAACCGCCTGCATTACCTCGCCGGGCGTCTTGTCCTTCTCCTCGGTCAGCAGCCGCCAGCGCCTGCCATCCCATTTGAGAAACCCCAGATCAGGGCAAAACCGAAAGTATGCTCCCCAGCGGTGAAAGAAGCGCTCGGCATTGCCGAGGTCAGTCTGAGGCAACGATGCGCAGTGCCGGTCCCGCTCAGGATCGGGTGGCACGTTGAAATTCCCCCCGAACCCCTCACTGCCTTGCTCGCCGCTCGCTTCCGCATGGAAGGATGTATTGTCGTTCACACCGCCCGGCGCTGGCGGCGAATCCCTGCGCGCGGTGGCTGGGCTGGCGCGCGATCCCGCCCGTGTGCCGATGTCGCTCATATCGCGGGGCTGGCCTTTGCCGTCCTCGATCGCCCGCCCGATCGTGTCGAGGGTCTTTTCGAGGTCCGGCCAGAGCCGCGCGACGCGCTCCAGCTCGGCCCGCACCATCGTCTCGCTGAGATAGCCCGCACCAATGATCGAGCCGAGGCGAAAGCTGATCTTGTTGATCCCGTTACTGCGCTCGCCATCGCGCAGATGCTCCGCCTCACTGACCGCACTGTCGAATGCCGCCAGCGCCCATTTGCGCCGCGCGGCATCGACGGGATCGTCCGACCGGCTCTGCCTCGGTGCGGCGTGCGGCGGTGGCGCTGAATTTTCAGTGCGAGCAGACTCGCCCGCGCGGTCGCGCAAGATCGCCACCAGCGCCGGCGGCGCATATGCAATCGGCGTTGTCGCAGGATCATGCGCTTCGCCGCCACGGCGCAGCCAGTGATAGTTTCGACCGCTCGCCATGATCGAAGGCGGCGCGATGACATAACCCCCAAGGCCGCGCACATCGACATGGAGGGGCAAATTGCCGCGATTGGTGATCGGCGCGCCGCCGTCATCCGGCCAGCGCAGCCAGACATGCACGCCGCCCGATTGGGTGATGCTTGTGAGCGAGGGCGGCAATGCGCATCCCATCTGCGCTTCCAGCTCTGCTTTCAGCCGCTCCAATGTCCAGACCTCGCCGGTTGCCTCATCGTGGCGCGGGTCGAAATCGAGCACGAACAGACGGCCGCTCCCCATCGCTATGCCTATCAGGGCATTCGGCCAGCGTTGCCACCAGGCGCGGATCTGATCGGGATCGAAACTCGCCTTCTTGACGCCGCCGGTCTTCGGGATCTTCTTGCCGGTCGATGGATCAACATCATTGCCCAGCAATGGCGCCTTGGTCTGCGGCGAGCAGGGGAAGACAGGCCATCCCATCGCCGTATAATCAAGCGCAGCATCGAGCAGCGTATTGCTCCCGCCCGATCGCATCAATTGAGGGTCGCGGTCAGCCATGAAACGCTGCTGACGCTAGGGAGCAGAATGACTGGATTTTTTCCGCATTACGATGAATAATCGGCAGAAAACCGTGCGGTGAACAGATAGAGAATTGTGCGGAAAGTTGAGGAAATCTGCGGCGGGCGTGGTGATTTGCAGTCCTCTGCGTAACCACTCCGCCATCGGGCCTCGATCGCGTCAAATGCGGGAAGGCGGCTGCTAGCGTGAAATGTGGCTGGACGCAACCATCCATCGGGGGTTTAATGCGCGCAGCACGGGTTAAAGGAGCAGGTCATGGGTGTGGCGCTGGCCGAGGTCGAGATAAGGGAGCGGCTGGCGCGCCTGCCGGGCTGGCAATTCGATAGCGGGCGCAACGCCCTGCATCGCCAGCTGACGCCCGAGGATGTCTCGGCTGCCTTCGCGCTGATGACGCGGATCGCGCTCGCGGCGGAGAAGGCGGATCATCACCCCGAATGGAGCAATGTCTATAACCGCATCGACATCTGGCTGACGACGCATGACGCGGGCGGGGTGAGCGAGCGGGATTTCGCGCTTGCCGCCGCGATCAATGCGATGCTGGCGGAATAACCCTCAGCGCCTGCCGCGGAGCCAGTCGAACAGGCGCGGGACGAACCCGTGCTCCGCCATCCATTTATGATAGGCGCGATAATCGGGGTCTTCCGAGAGATGCTGTTCCTCGGTTTTTGCGCGCCAGTAATAGACTGCTGAGGTGATGCCGAGCAAAGTGCAGTTGCGCAGCGCGTCCACCCAGTTTCCGCTCACAGAGAGGAACGGCAGCACCGAGCACCACCAGAACAGGTTCTTCGAAAGATAGGCCGGGTGGCGGCTCAGGCGATAGGGGCCGTGGGTGATGATGCCGCGATGGGTGAGGTTGGAGAAGCGCAGCCCGAACGCCACCGTCGCCCATGCATAGACTCCGGTCAGCACCACCAGCATCCCGCCCCATAGCCACAGCAGGGCAGGGTGTCCCGCCAGCCACTGGCTCCACTCTGCGGTGCCGCGATGATAATCGAGCGGTCCGCCGCTGCCCATCAGCACAAACGGCGGATAGCAGATCAGCGCTGCGACCCAGCCCGCGACATGCGGATTGGCGCTGCGGATATGCGCGTCGAGCGGCTTGCAGGTCAGCATATAGCCGATGGTCGCGAAGGCGACGTCGATCAGGAACAGGACGGTAATCAGGAAATTGGCGAGCGCCACCGGATCCGGGAGAGGATCGCTCATGCGCCAGCCAATCACATTGGCGAAGTTGGCGGGCGTGATCGAGAGCATGAAGGCGAGGAAGAACGCTTTTACGCCCCATGCC
>CAZLTO010000141.1:0-4516 GCA_964562475.1 uncultured Sphingobium sp.
ATGCGGCTGTCGACGATCTCGATGGCCGCAGCGACGCCGGCGACCGCCGCTTCCACTTGATCGCGGGTGACGGTGCCGGCCGGCAGGTCCGCGCCGATGATCAGCGCGACTTCCGCTTCCGCTTTCGGCTGGATCAGCCGGCCCGCCGGCGAGGTTGCGCCATCGGGCAATTCCATATCGTGGAACAGGACACCGAAATCCGGCTGATCGACGCCGAGTTGCTGCTGCACCGCCTTCGCTGTCAGCCCGACTTTGCGCCCGACAATCCGGCGCCCCGCCGCTTCCCAGAAGCGCGTGTTGATAGCCTGGATGGCATAGGCCGCTTCTACATCGCGGGAATCGAGGCCATCGCGCAGGGGAGGGACGGTCTGGCCCGAATAGGCATCGCGAAGCCTCGTGGCCAGATCGTTCCAGATGGATTTCTTCACCATCGCCACTCCTAAGCAAGATATCATTAGTCGATGTAATAGGGAGTTTGCGCTGGCTCAATCGCGCTATGCCTCATATAACTCACAATATGAGACAAGGCACACCCAGGTTAAGCTCTGTCGAGCGCTCACTGGACCTTCTGGATCGCATCATTCTTGATCAAGGTCGGAGACCGGCGCATGAAATAGGGCGGCAGCTCGAACTCAAGCGCGCCACTGTCTATCGTATGGTCAAGACACTTGAGGAATATGGCCAACTGCGTGCGTGTCAGCGCGGCCACTATGTCGCCGGACGGCGGATTTTACATATGCTGGTTTCGGTCGATCGCCATCGCGTTTACGCGGAACTTGCTCGACCACTGATACGAAAACTCGCCAAGGCGGTGGGGCATACCGTTCACCTGGGGGCGTTGGAAGGAGATATGACGACTTACCTGGTCAAGGAAGGGCGTGCCGACGACGCGTTGCTCACGCGCGAAGACATGCAGCTCGAATCCTATTGTTCCGGCATTGGCAAGGTGCTGCTTGCCCATCTGCCCGAGACGGACCAGGAGCGCTATTTGTCTGGCGGACCTTTCGTACGCTTGACGCAAAATACTATCGTTGATCCGGACGAGCTGCGCGACCATCTGAAAAGCGTCAGGGCCTCGGGCTATGCAATCGACGATCGCGAAATCGCCCCGGACCTTTGCTGCCTGGCTGTCCCCATCGTGCAACCCGATCGATGCGTTACGCTGGCTCTATCCGTCTCGAGCATCGATCAGGGAAAATTCGAAAAATCCCGCGATGCGCTGTTGAGGAAGCTTACCCAAACAGCCGAACAAATAGCGCGACGTCTGTGAGGTTGAGATTTCGACGCCTGGCGTCCTCGATCGGGACGACTGAAATGCTGCGCGACAATCAGGGTGAGCAGCGCGCGACATGAATTAGCGGAGTATCGGCCTCGTCTGGGCGTTGATGGTATGCTGCGAGCTTGCGGTAGGCGACCCCTGACCTAGGCTCGAACTTCGTTTGCAAGAAAGAAGGACTAACCGCATGAACGATGATATTCGCCCATTCACCCTCGCGATCGAAGAGACCGTGCTCGTTGATCTGCGGCGGCGGCTGGAACACGCGCGCTGGCCGCAGCAGGAAACCGGCCAGGGCTGGGATCAGGGCATGCCGCTGGCGCAGATGCGCGCCATCGCGGATTATTGGCGCACCGATTACGACTGGCGGCGCTGCGAGACGATGCTGAACGGCTTTGGCCAGTTCGTCACGGAAATCGATGGCCTCGACATTCACTTTTTGCATGTGTGCTCGCCGGAGCCCGACGCTATGCCCTTGCTGATGACGCATGGGTGGCCGGGTTCTGTGATCGAGTTCCACAAGGTGATCGGCCCGCTCACCAATCCTGCCGCACATGGCGGCCGGGCGGAAGATGCCTTTCATCTTGTCCTGCCATCGCTGCCGGGGTATGGATTTTCAGGCAAGCCGACGCAGGCAGGCTGGAAGGTGCAGCGCATTGCCCAGGCGTGGTCGATACTGATGCGACGCTTGGGATATACGCGCTATGTCGCGCAAGGCGGCGACTGGGGCGCAGGAATCACAACCGCGCTGGGTGCCCAAAGGCCGGAGGGCTTGGCCGGCGTTCATGTCAATCTACCGATGGTGCTGCCGCGTGACATACCAGCGGAGCTCTCGACCGAAGAGAAGGCCATGTTGGATGCATTAGCTCACTACAATGCATGGGAGTCCGGTTATTCGATCCAGCAGGCAACGCGGCCACAAACGCTTGGTTATGGCCTTGCCGATTCGCCGGTGGCGCAAGCCGCATGGATCATCGAGAAATTCCATGCCTGGACCGATCATGACGGCAATCTGCCTGCCACCCTCACGCGCGATGACATGCTCGACAATGTGATGCTCTATTGGCTGACAAACAGCGGCACATCCTCTGCACGACTCTATTGGGAAAGTTCTGTGGGTGCCTTTTCCGGCGCACGGATCGAACTGCCTGCCGGATGCAGTGTGTTCCCTAATGAGCTTTACCGTGCGCCGCGCAGCTGGTGCGAAAGCCACATGCCCAACCTTATCCACTGGAACGAGTTGGACAGGGGCGGGCATTTCGCCGCGTTCGAAGTGCCTGATCTGTTCATCAGCGAAGTGCGCAGTTGCTTTGGTAAGTTGCGCAGTTCCGGATTCGCCGCATAATGAGACCTGTGCGCGGGTGGGTGTAGACATCGGTATTGATTGTTGATTCTATGGGCTTTCTGAAAAGGAGGGCCGGACGTGGCGCATCGTTCGATTGGTCAGGAGCGGTTCGGTTTTGCTGGGAGCATACGGTCCGTATCATCGCGCAACGCGGCCTTCAGACCACGCTAGCTGGCCTGCTGCCCCTTCTCGGTTGCATTTAAATCCGTATGGGCGATGTTTTCTTCCGGCATTTAAAATCATCACGATCTTCTGGCCGCCATATCGAGCGCGACATCGATGATCATATCCTCCTGACCCCCGACCAACTTGCGCTTGCCGAGTTCGACCAGGATCGCACGCCAGGGTTCCTTCCAGAAGCGAGACTCTCAAGTTCTTTGGTGCCGATCGAAGCTCACGCCCACCCCAGGCGGCGCGCATCGTCGAGATCGGCGGGCGTGTCGAGATCGAAGGCGAGTCCGGGATGATCGCGAATAATTGCGGCACCTTGTGCCGCGGCGAGATGCCGGGCGAAGCTCCGTTCACCGAACGAAAAGGCAAACGGCCGGGCATCGTGCAGGGCGATCGCATTCGTGCCCTGGCCATGCCGGTCGGGCGCGATGGCAACGCCTTGTTCCCCGGCGCTGGCGAGAAGCAAGCGGACGTCGCCGGCGGTCAACAGAGGCAGGTCGCCGCTTATGGCCAGCAGCGGCGTATAAGCTAGCGCCGCCCGCACCCGATCCAACTCAGCGTTGAGTCCTGCGCCATAGTCCGGCTCCCATGGCAAGCCGGCCCAAGGCACCGGCGACAACACGCGCGTTGGAATGCCTGCCTCATCCAATGCGGCGAGGACCCGCGCTGCCATGCGGTCGCTCAGCGTTTGGCGCTCCTGCAGTGACATGCAGGAAGCAAGACGCGACTTTCTCAGTGCGCGCAGTTTCAGCGGGACGATCGCGGTCCAGATCATCGCGATCCGATCGACGTAGCCAGCATCAGTGCCACCTCTGCGACGCGCATCTTGTCTCGGTCGTCGCGCATCATCGTGTCCGTTAGCGCGAGTTGGACACCCTCCGCAGCATCGTCGCCGTTATGGATCACCAGGCCATCGATCAGGCCGTGATAATGGGCGGCAATGCCGGCGTTGCTCACCTCCAGACCCAGCTCGCGCATGAGTTTTGCGGTCGGCCCCTTGACCGCCACGCCACCGACGATCGGCGAGACCGCCACGACCGGCGCGCGCGCTTTGCCCAATGCCGCGCGAAGGCCAGGAACGGCAAGCAGCGGATCGATGCTCAGGAAGAGATTGGACGGGGCGATCAGGATAGCATCGGCCGCATGGATCGCCTCGATCACGCCAGGCGCCGGGCGCGCCGTCTCCGCCCCCTCGAACCGGATTGCCTGCACCGCCGGCTCGCAGCGTCGCTCGACGAAGTAGCGCTGGAAGGCGAGCGGGCCTTCCCCGGTCTGGACGACAGTCGCCACCGGATCGTCGCTCATCGGCAGGATCGCCGCGCCTATCCCCCAGGCACGCGCAAAATCCGCTGTGATCGCCGACAATGGCTCGCCCGCCGCGCGCCGCGCAGTCCGAAGGACATGTAGCGCAAGGTCGCCGTCGCCGAGCGCGAACCAGTCTTCGCCGCCGAGCGAGCGGAGCGCCGCCAGGAAGCTCCAGGTCTCGCCCTCGCGGCCCCAGCCCTGCGCGGCATTGGCCTTGCCGGCCAGCGTGTAGAGCAACGTGTCGATATCGGGCGATATGGCAAGGCCGAGATGGGTGAAGTCGTCGCCGGTGTTGACGATCGCCGTCACTTCTCCGGGCAGAAGGGTATGGATCAGACCGAGCACCAGCTTGGCGCCGCCGACGCCGCCGGTCAGCACCACTATGCTCACTGGAACAGATCCTCGGCGAGCGGGCGGAC
>CAZLTO010000142.1:0-4497 GCA_964562475.1 uncultured Sphingobium sp.
GATGCCGTGGCCGTCGCCGAAGCCTTGCTGGATCACCTGGAACACGAGAGGAATCGCGGAGCATGAGCAACTACGAGGTCGGCATCGTCGGTGCCGGCATCCACGGCGCGAGCGTCGCCCACCACCTGGGACGCGCGGGCGTCGCGACCGCGCTGTTCGAGCGCGCGACGCCGGCGGCGGGCCCGACCGGCCGGTCGAGCGCCGTCATCTGCTCGCACTCGCACTACATCTCCGGCACCGCCGAGGTGCTCAAGCGCTGGCCCGGGCCGATTCGGATCTATGCCCACCAGGACGTGGGCCAGGCGATGGCCGACGTCCGCCCCGAAATCGGGCCCGCTTACATGGCCCGGCCCAAGATTCAGTTTGGCCATGACCTGCCCCGCACCGGCGCGGGCTATGATGTGCACCGGCTGGTCAAGGGCAAACCGCTGTGGCTATGCGGCGTCGAGATCGCGCATGAGGCTGGGCTTTCCGGCCACAGCGATGCGGATGTGGCGATCCATGCATTGGTTGACGCGCTGCTGGGCGCGCTGGCGGAAGGCGACATCGGTGTGCATTTTCCGCCGTCCGATCCGCAATGGAAAGGCGCAGCCTCGCATCGGTTTCTCGCTTTCGCACGGGATCGGGTTGCAGCGCGCGGCGGCGAAATAGCGCATGTGGATGTGAGCATTATCTGTGAGGCCCCGAAGATCGGCCCGCACCGAGAGATCATGCGTGCACGCCTCTCGGAACTGCTCGCTATTCCGGTTTCGCGCGTATCGGTGAAGGCCACTACGACCGAACGACTCGGCTTTGCAGGGCGTGGCGAAGGCATAGCGGCGCAGGCCGTTGCCACTCTCCTGCTACCGGAGCTATGATAACGGCATGACCGACTCCATCCTGCATCCTGATCTCGTTGCGCTCGCTCGCCGCGTCGTTGATGAAAATCGCCGCATGGGCCGCACGATTGCACTCGCCGAGAGTTGCACCGGTGGGTTGGTCTCCGCAGCGATTACTGAGATACCGGGTAGCTCGGAAGTTTTTGAAGCCAGCTTCATCACCTATTCCAATGAGATAAAACAGGAACTTCTTAAAGTATCTCAGGATGTTCTGGAGACCTTCGGCTCCGTCTCCATCGCCACCGCATGGGCCATGGCACAGGGCGCGCTGGCGCGCAGCCATGCCCATGTCGCGGTCGCGATCACTGGGATTGCAGGGCCGGGCGGCGGCTCGGTGCAAAAGCCGGTGGGCACGGTCGTGTTCGCACGGGCCGAGCGCGGGGGCAACCCGGATCATATCGTCGCCGATATGAAGCAATTTGAGGACAATGGCCGCTCCGGCGTGCGTCTTCAGGCAGCGCTCTGTGCGCTGGAACTCTTGCTCCCGGATGCTGATGCGCCATAAAGCTCTGCCGCGCGGGCCTCAAATGCACTGATCATTTTTCGCAATGCCTTGTCGAACATCTGCCCGGCCATCATCTCGAACAATTTGTTCCTGAACGCGAAATCGACCTCGAAATCGACGAGCACACCGCCATTCGTATCTGGCCTGAATCGCCAGTCATTCGAAAGATGCTTCAACGGTCCGTCCAGATAATCCACATGCACCCGTTCGGGGCGCTTCTTGTGCACGCGCGAGGTGAAGCTCTCGCGCAGCCCCTTGAATCCGACGATCATGTCCGCGACCATTTCGGTTTCGCTGTCGGAGCGCACGCGGATCGCAGTGACCCACGGCAGGAATTTCTCGTAGGACTGTACATCGGCGACCAGTGCGAACATCTGCTCGGGGCTATAGGGAAGCCGCCGGGTTTCCTTGTGATGCGGCATCGAGTTACTTGCCTTCAGCCTTTGGCGCGCGCCAGTTGCGCAGCACGCGCATCGCGCATTTCCGCGAAATCCTTACCGGCGTGATAGCTCGACCGTGTGAGTGGACTGGCAGCTACTTGCAGAAAGCCTTTGGCCCGCGCTATCGCCGCATAGGCATTAAAGCCAGCAGGCGGCACAAACTCGATTACCTTCGCATGTTTGGGCGTCGGTTGAAGATATTGGCCCATAGTGAGAAAATCGATATCGGCAGAACGCATGTCGTCCATCACCTGATGCACTTCCAGACGCTCTTCGCCCAACCCTAGCATTATGCCGGACTTGGTGAAGATCGAGGGATCAAGCCGCTTCACAGTCTCCAGCAGGCGCAAGGAAGCGTAATAACGTGCGCCGGGACGAATGGTCGGATAGAGTCTCGGCACCGTTTCGAGGTTGTGGTTATAAACATCGGGCCGCGCGGACACGATCGCCTCCACCGCCGCCTCATGCTTGTTACGAAAGTCAGGGGTGAGGATTTCGATAGTAGTGGCAGGGGTGGTGCGGCGCAGCGCCTCGATCACCTTGACGAACTGCCCGGCGCCGCCATCGGGCAGGTCATCGCGGTCCACGGACGTGATGACGATATGCTCCAGCCCCATTTCGGCGGCGGCATCGGCAAGGTTCTGCGGTTCGTTGACGTCCACCTTGCGCGGCATGCCGGTCTTGACGTTGCAAAAGGCGCAGGCGCGGGTGCAGACATCGCCCAAGATCATCACGGTCGCGTGCTTCTTGGTCCAGCACTCCCCGATATTGGGGCAGGCCGCTTCCTCGCACACCGTGGCGAGGCCTTTTTCGCGCATCAGCCTCTTGGTTTCCATATAGCCGGGGCTGGTGGGAGCCTTGACCCGAATCCAGTCGGGCTTGCGCACGCGGGCGTGAGCAGAGTCGATTATGGGGGTTGCATTTTGCGTCATATCGCCCAGATAGCGCCGGGCGCCTGCACATGCCACCCTAAACCGTTAAAAAAGGAGGACATGACTTTGGCCAGCTTTTCCGACATGATCGAGGGATATCGGCGTTTTCGGGAAACCGGATGGGCGCAGCAGCGCGAACGCTGGGACGAGCTGCGCGACGGGCAAAGCCCGAAGGTGATGATCATCGCCTGCTCGGATAGCCGGGTCGATCCCGCGCAGATATTCGATACCAATCCCGGCGAAGTGTTCGTGGTGCGCAATGTCGCCGCGCTGGTTCCGCCATTCGAGACGACACCGGGGCGACATGGCGTCTCGGCGGCTTTAGAGTTTGCGGTGCAGGTGCTCAAAGTGAGCGAGATCGTTGTGATGGGTCACGGCCGCTGCGGCGGCTGTCAGGCTGCGCTCACCGAGGCGATGCGCGATGCGCCGCCCGGCGAAGGCGGGTTCGTGGCGCACTGGATCGACCTGCTCGACGATGCCCGCGACAAGGTGCGCGCGGAATATGGGGCGCATGATCATAGCCGTGAGGCTTTGCGCGCGATGGAGAAAGAGGGCGTCAAGGTGAGCATCGCCAACCTGCGCACCTTTCCATTCGTACAGGCCGGAGAGGCTTCAGGCTCGCTCAGGCTCATCGGCGCCTATTTCGCCATCGCGGACGGGCTTCTGCATGTGATGGACGAAGCCAGTGGAGAGTTCGCGCCGACGTGACAAAAAAAGGGCCGCTGAAATGCGGCCCTTTCCATTGTTGCGATCGCGAGTGATCAGCCGACAATTTCTTCCTTCTTGAAGAAATAGGCGATCTCGGTAGCGGCGTTCTCGTCGCTGTCCGAGCCGTGCACCGAGTTCGCCTCGATCGATTCGGCAAATTCCTTGCGGATCGTGCCAGCATCGGCATTCTCGGGGTTAGTCGCGCCCATGATGTCGCGGTTGCGCTTGACTGCATTCTCGCCCTCAAGAACCTGAACCACCACCGGGCCTGAGATCATGAATGCAACGAGATCGGCGAAAAAGGGACGGTCCTTGTGCACGGCATAGAAGCCCTCGGCCTGCTCGCGGCTCATGCGGATTCGCTTGGACGCGACAACGCGCAATCCTGCTTCCTCGAGCTTCGCGGTGATCGCGCCAGTGAGGTTGCGGCGGGTGGCGTCAGGCTTGATGATCGAAAAAGTGCGGGTAACGGCCATTTTGGCTAGGCTCCAGTGGTTGATCCTGTGTGATTGGCGGGCGCTTTAACCGCGTTGCTGCGGCGCGGCAAGCGGTTTAATACAGGGAAGACCCGCTATGGACCCTCGACCCATTTACGACCTTCCTGCCGCCAGAAGCGAGACTCAACCCCTTCCCGTCCCTTCAATGCTCGCCAGCATTCCCGCGCGGCGCCGATCGTTGTGTCATCGAAGAAATAGAAAGCACGCTCAAATGCCAGTGCTTCCTCGCGCCACTCGCCATCGGTCAATGCAATATTCGCGGCGCTGTTCGCCGGGGCGGGTTCGATAGCCAGAAGAATGGGTTGCAGGGCTTCTTCGCCTTCGCCGCTCAGACCATGCGCGATGAAGCTTTCCGGCTTCCAGTCCCATAATGCGCGCGAAAGCCTTGCGAACGCTCCTTCCCGGCCATCGACCACCAGCAGGCGCTGTCGTTCGTCCATCAGCCGCTGCGCGATAGCAGGAAGCACCTGCTCCACCGGATCGCGGCTGAGCTGATAAAAATCGACCCGCCTTAAGCCTCCAACCTGTCCGCCACCC